>CASFBR010000132.1 GCA_949292795.1 uncultured Eubacteriales bacterium | reverse complement strand
CGGATGATGGTGCGGATGCATACGGCAGCCCGGAAGATGAGAATATTGAAGGTGAGGCGGAAACGGCGGTTGTCATAACAGACGGAGAGGAGACAGCATCTGCCACAATTTCCGGGGATTATGAGGAGGTTTCCTTTATATCCGAGGTGCTTTCCGATGTCGGGGCCGTCAGGCTTCAGACTGTTTCCCTGGATTTTAATGACGGCACAGCCTATCCGCAGTTTCTTAGCCAGGAGCTTTTAAGGGGCCGCGGGAGAGTCATCGTTTTATCATTTGATCTGGCAGACCCGTCGTTTCTTAGCTGGGATTATCCGATGCAGGCTGTCCAGAATATTTTTACAACACTGACCGATGTGTCGCTTCAGGGACAGATGAATGCCACCTACACAAAAAACTATTATGTGGCGGATATGCTCACAAACTATATTGAGGGACAGCTTCCCAAAATTGGTTTGTTTATCGGTATTATTGTCGTATATATTATCCTTGTGTCCCCGGCCGCTTATCTGATCTTAAAGAAAAAGGACCGGCGGCAATGGCTGTGGTTCACAGTACCTGTGCTGGCCTGCCTGTTTACACTCATCCTTTTCCTGCTCGGAAGGTCATCGATCCAAAATGGCCCCTATTTAAATTATAGTACAGTCATTCATTCGGACGGTATAGACGGCCGCGAACAGACATATTTTAGTGTAACTTCCCCGCAGAATAAGGGCTTTGACTTTACGGTTGGCAGCGAATACAGCGTTCATCCGGCACTGAATTATTATTCTTCTTACAGTATAAACCCTGATCCGGCGAAAGTCAGCAGCAGCTATGGCATGAACCTGATCCTTGAAGACGATCAGACACGCATCGACATCTGCAATATCAACGCCTTTGGCAGCCGGTATTTTTCAGCGATGCGCAAAAGCAGCGGGCTTGGAAAGGTTGAAACGGATATAAGCTATGTGGATGGCCATTATGAAGGCACCGTCGCCAACCATACCGGCTATGCACTGGAGGATGCTTTTTTGATACTTGACCAATGCATCCTTTATATTGGTCATTTAGATGACGGGGAGAGCTATACGATTTCGGAAGCCTCTCCGGTTATGATGTCCGCTGCCTCTGAGATTCCGGACCGTCTTTTTAGTGAAGCTCCGGCAAAGCAGCGGCTGCTTAGCGGTTATATTTATAATCTGGTCAATGCGCGGTATTCATCCTTCACACTCATGCCTTACTATGCCTTTGGCGCTTTTGTCCCCGATTATACGGTTTCACTGGCTAAAAACTGCGGCCTCAGGGCGTCGGGCAATACGCTGTACTGGGATGACATTGATGTGGATTATGTCACAGGCGAAAGCTATTCTTTGCCGAACCTGTTTTATAACAGCACACTTGTATCCGGTGATTTAAACGGAACAGAGGCCTGTTTTTACAGCGATGAGCTTGTCTTAAACTGTCATCTGCCCGTCCGGACAGATGAAGCTGTGGAAATGACAATGGCATATCCAGGCGGCGAACAGATGCTTTACTATTTTTATAACTGGGACACAAGGGAATACGATGAAGTATTTACAGATGGAAATATGACACTTAATGCCGCGGCATTAGAACCGTATGTCCAAGACGAGCGGATATATGTAAAGCTTGAAAAGGTTTATAAGGAAACCTATTCATCTGCCGCACTGCCTGTCATTTGTATCACCGGGAGGGAAAACTAATGCTTGAGATTGAAAATTTATATAAGTATTATGGCAGCGTTGCAGCCCTCGACGGTTTAAATCTGACGATAAAAAAAGGAGAGCTATTCGGATTTGTCGGCCCGAACGGCGCCGGAAAGACTACGACCATGCGCATTATTTCCGGCCTGCTTTCTGCCGACCGGGGCAGTGTCCATATTGACGGAATTGACGCGCTTAATGACATCCGCCATTTAAAAGAAAAGATCGGATATATGCCGGATTTTTTCGGTGTCTATGACCACTTTAAGGTGATGGAATATATGGAATTTTATGCGTCGGCTTATAAGATTACAGGCAAACGTGCCCGAAGTCTTTGCCAGGAGCTTCTGGAGCTTGTCAATCTGTCGGATAAGCAGGAGCTTTATGTGGATGATCTTTCCCGGGGAATGAAACAGCGGCTCTGTCTGGCCCGCTGCCTGATCCATGATCCGGCACTGCTGATTCTGGATGAACCGGCATCGGGACTGGATCCCCGTGCCAGGTTCGAGATGAAAGAGATTTTAAAAAATCTGACCGGTATGGGAAAGACAATCATCATCAGCTCCCACATTTTGCCGGAGCTGGCGCAGATGTGTACAAGTATCGGTGTCATTCAGTCCGGAAAGCTTGTGCTGTCCGGTGCAGTAGATGAAATTCTGGCGGTGATGTCCACATCAAATCCGCTTGTCATTACCATGACCGGGCAGGCAGAGCAGGCCATCGCCTTTTTAAAGGCCCAGCCGCTTGTGGAAACGCTGTCCTATAAAGAGCATACGATCCGTGTGGATTTTAAGGGAAACAGTGACGACGAGGCGGCTCTGCTGGCACATATGGTCTTGGCCGGATTGCCGGTATATGCCTTTGGCCGTGAGCAGGGGTCTTTGGAATCCCTGTTCATGCAGATTACGCAAAGCAATGGGGGGGGGACTTTCTATGCAGGTTAATCCGGTATTTCGAAAAGAATTAAAGCTTGGCGTGCGCAGCGCCCGCCTGCCGATTGTGATGCTGATCTATAACAGCGTGCTCGCCTTTATCAGCCTGCTTGTATTTTATACCATTCTCGAAGGCGCGCGGTGGTCCGGCGTCATGGATTATACGTCTGTTATTATGCTTTATATCGTGATGGTTGCCATCGAAGGCGTGCTGCTGGCATTTATCGTGCCTGCGCTGACGGCAAGTACGATTTCCGGGGAAAGAGAGCGGCAGACACTGGACATATTGCTCACAACACGAATGACACCGTTTGGCATTGTATCCGGAAAGCTTTTATCGGCTGTAAGCATGATCGCGCTGCTGATTATCTCCAGTATTCCGGTCATTTCCATTGTATTTATTTTCGGCGGAATTTCCCTGACGGATGTTTTTAAGATCATGCTTTACCTGATTTTTGCCGCTGTGTTTTTTGGCATGATCGGTATCGCCAGCTCCGCGCGGCTCAAAAAAACAACGTCATCCACTGTTGTTGCCTACGGCGGTGTCCTCGGTATTTGCGCAGGCACTGTGCTCATCGTCATTCTCGGCGCGCTTTTGGGGTCTGTTTCAACGACCTTTTCCGCGCATGACATTGTCGGTATCCTGGGGCTGATCCTGCTTTTTAATCCCGGCATGACAACAGTGGCCATCCTCGTGGAGCAGCTCGCTGATCCATCAGATGCGGGCATCGTATTCCATGAATTTTTGGGCGTACCGCAGTTTTTAAGCGAGCATTGGATCGCCATCAGCATCCTGCTCCAGCTTCTGCTGATGCTGTTATTACTCTGGCGTGCATGCGGCGCACTAAAGCCGCGGAAGCGCTGATCATTTCCGGCACCGTAAAGCTTTGGCCGACGATATAAGACGGTCGATGCTTTACGGTGCTTTTTTCTAAATTTATACCGAAAAGACATAGAAAAAACACAAAAGAGAGGTTATAATAAGACAGATACTGCTATATCTGCGGAAATATTGTTTTCTGCAATCAACGCAGTTTCAAGTTTAATGTAAAGGAGTAATATTTTGCAGTACGATCGTCCAGGAAAAAAGGTCTGGCGCTATTTGTCGCCGATCATCGTTTATTATTGTGTGGTGATGCTTATCTCATTCATTGGTTCCATGATCATTACATGGCAGTTAATGGATCATATGCCGGCCACCACCGATACACAAAGCTTTATCACCGAGCTGATGACCGCTTCGTTGGAAGCATCGGTGCCAATTTATCTTATCAGCGGGCTGGCTGCACTGCCGTTGCTGTGGCGGATGCTGCGCCGTGACATGACAATGCGCAGGTATACCGCCGACAGAGCCGCCCTGAAAAAAGGAACGCTGATCTACTGTGCACTTGCCGGTATTTTAAGCTGCCTTTCGGCGAGTATTCTTGTCACGCTCTCGTCGGTCTCGCAGGTATCGGAAGGCTATTCGCAGGCCACAGAATCGGTATTTTCCCAGCCGGTGATCCTTCAGTTTATTGCTGTTGGTTTTGTGATGCCCGTGGTGGAAGAAGTGATGTTCCGCGGCCTCATTTATAACCGCATGAAAGATTATATGAAAGCGAATCTGGCGCTTGTTTTATCGGCTGCGCTGTTTGGCATTTATCACGGCAATCTGATCCAGGGGGTTTACGGTTTTGTCATGGGAATTTTAATGGTCTTTGTCTATGAAAAATATCAGACACTGGCCGCGCCGGTGATCTGCCATATCGGAGCGAATCTTGTCACGCTTATATTGCAGCTTTGCAATATCCGGCTGGACTCCTATATAACTGCGCTGCTCATTGCCGCTGCCTGTCTTGGATTGCTGTATCTTGTACTCCATCATATCCAGAAAAAGATACATATTGGTGTGATCCCAAATCCCAGATATATCGATCTGTTTTCGGGTTCATCCCAAAATAGTTCCGATGCTTCAGACGGTATCTATCCGCCGCCGCGCGGGACGTCCCCGAAGCCGGACAATGACGTTTTGCCCCGTAAGTATACCGTGGATGATTACTACCCCCGCCCAAACGAACATGATGAAAGCAAGGAGGAATAACGATGCCCTGGTGTCCAAAATGTAAGACGGAATATATTGAAGGAATTGAAAAATGTGCGGATTGCCATACTCCGCTGGTCGCTTCTTTGGAGGATGCGCCTGCCGGCACATACAGTGCGGATGAAGCAGACGCCGGCATGTGCCATACCCGGGACGGCAATGCGGATGAGGGCAAAGATGCCGGTAGAAATGGAAATGATGCCGATAGAAATGAAAAGGAAGAAAATGAAGATGGCGGTAAAGCTGCAGATGTCAATGAAGCTGAGGATCATAATGGAGAAGATGATCCTGAAGATGAAGATGTGCTGACACCGGAAGAGCTTGGCCGTCAGCTTTCAAGGCACACGGCAACCTATGTCCGGCCGGAAGAAAAATATCAGGATACAAAGTCCAGCGGCTATATGCTCACAATCATCGGCGCTGCCGGGCTGATTGGTCTTGCTTTAATCGCAGCAGGCGTGATCCCGCTGTCGCTTGATCCGGTTATGCAGTATGTGTTTTATGGCGTCCTCATCGTCTTTTTCGGCGTTTTTTTAATTATGGGCATCAATGCCTTAAAAAAATCCGGAGAATATAAAAGCCGGATTTCCGAGGAATATGCCCGGGAACGAAGCCTGATGGAATGGCTTATGCAGGACGCGCAAAAGCAGCGTTTAGATGGATGCCGCCAGTCGGAAACGTCGGAGGAAGAGGCGTATTTTGCCTGCCAGGATATGATGAAACAAATGATTCTGGAAAAGGTACCGGATATTCATGAGGAACATATGAACTATATTATTGAAAAGGCTTACGCCAAAATGTATGAATCGTAATAGATAATGTAAGATTTTATCGACATATTGTGACTTATCGACGGGCATTATGTTTTTGGCCGGAGATTGCCGCTGTTTTTTTGCTATCTTTGTCAAAAGATGACGGGCAAAAAAAGTTTACAGAAATTTACGCGGACGGTATAATGAAAATATATTGACAAGCACTTGATTATCGATTAAAATAGCTTTCGTAAGAACAAGTGTTCGTTTTATCAAGGTGTAATATTATTTTGAGAAAAGGAAGTTTATAATGGCAGAAAAAAACGAAAAAATCTTCAAGCCGCTGGCTGACCCGACCGATCAGAACGAAAAGCTTAAGGCGCTGGATGCTGCGCTGGCACATATCGAGAAGCAGTTTGGCAAGGGCTCTGTTATGAAGCTCGGTGATAAAGGCTCATCAATGGATGTAGAGACCGTCCCCACAGGCGCACTAAGCCTGGACCTCGCTCTTGGCCTCGGCGGTATTCCAAAGGGAAGAATCATTGAAATTTACGGGCCTGAGTCGTCTGGTAAGACGACGGTAACCCTTCATATGGTTGCCGAGGTTCAGAAAAGAGGCGGTATTGCCGGCTTTATTGATGCGGAGCATGCCCTTGACCCGGCTTATGCGCGCAATATCGGTGTCGATATTGATAATCTGTACATATCTCAGCCGGATAACGGCGAGCAGGCGCTGGAGATTACCGAAACGATGGTGCGCTCCGGTGCAGTGGACATTGTTGTTGTGGACTCGGTTGCCGCACTTGTGCCAAAAGCCGAAATCGACGGCGATATGGGTGACAGCCATGTGGGACTTCAGGCCCGTCTCATGTCCCAGGCACTCCGTAAGCTCACAGCTGTTATCAGCCGTTCCAACTGTATTGTTGTCTTTATTAACCAGCTGCGTGAAAAGGTGGGCGTCATGTTCGGAAATCCCGAGACGACGACCGGCGGCCGCGCGCTGAAGTTTTATTCATCGATCCGTCTGGACATCCGCCGTATCGAGTCACTGAAAATGGGCGGTGAGATCGTGGGTAACCGTGTGCGCGTCAAGGTCGTGAAAAACAAAATTGCTCCGCCGTTTAAGGAGGCCGAGTTTGACATTATGTTCGGAAAGGGTATCTCCCGGGAAGGCGATGTCCTTGATCTGGCTGCCAATACAGGCATTGTCATCAAGAGCGGCGCATGGTATTCCTACAATGACGCAAAGATCGGCCAGGGCCGTGAGAATACGAAGCAGTATCTGAACGAGCATCCGGATGTCCTTGATGAGATCGAAAATAAAGTCCGTGAAAAGTTTGGCCTGGCACCGTCTCACGAGCCTGCCGCTGCCGGCGAAGCGCTGCCAAAGGAAGGGGAGGATGCCACGATCTTTTCCCTGCTTGACAAGGATGAGCCGTAAAAGCAATGGTGATTACAGAAGTAGAAGCGCTCAGCCGTTTAAAAACACAGGTTGTCATCGATGATACGATCCGTCTGACCCTTCCGTCTTCGGTCGTTCAGACGCTTCATCTGTGTGTTGGCGGCAGCCTTTCAGATGCAGCGTTTGACAGCCTTTATGATGAATATGTGCGGCGTCCGGCCAAGCTTAAAGCGCTGGCCCTTCTGGAGCGCCGGGATTATACGCGCCGGGAGCTTAAAGAGGCGCTGGCACGCCGGGGATTTCCTGAAAAGGCGGTGTCGGAGGCGCTGGATTATGTAGATTCTTATCATTATATTGATGATACACACTACACAGAGAGCTATCTATCCTATAAGGCTCAGGGGAAAAGCCGCCGCATGATCTACCAGACGCTGCTGTCCAAGGGAGTGGACTCGGAGACGATCCGTTCCTGTATGGAAGCGTGTCCGGTGGATGACGTTGAAAATATTCGACAGATTTGCCGTCGAAAATTTGGTGATATTCATGAGACCTCTCCCGAAAAAAAGCAGAAGATATTCAACTATTTCCTGCGAAAAGGCTATAAATATGGTGATATTGCCAGTGTAATCAAAGAATTTGACAGTATTTAATATATATTAACCGCTGTTTTTAGTTACTATGTCTAAAAATAATTGATATGCTACTTGACATAACACTAAAAAAAGTATAAAATTTATGTGTTGTATGTTTGTACAATGAAAACTAAATAAGGAGGTGCTCTTGTGCCGTTATTTATAGCAATACCGGTGATCGTCGTTGCTGTAATTATTGCTGCGCTTGTTGCCTGGAATGTGGCAATTTCTTATAGAAAGAAAGTTGTTGAAAGCAAGATTGGCAGCGCTGAGGAAAAGGCTCGTGAGATTATTGACGAAGCCATGAAAACAGCGGAAACCAAAAAGCGCGAAGGCCTGCTGGAGGTTAAGGAAGAAGCTCTGAAAAATAAAAACGAGCTGGAACGCGAAAGCAGAGAACGCAGGGCGGAATTACAGAAGTACGAAAAGCGGGTACTTGGCAAGGAAGAGTCACTGGACAGAAAGGCGGATGCCCTTGAAAAGAAGGAAAATCAGCTGGCGTCCAGAGAGGACCGGCTCAACAAGCTTAAGCTGGAAGTCGAAAAGCTTAATGAGCAAAGGGTACAGGAATTAGAGAGAATCTCAGGTTTAACCTCCGAACAAGCAAAAGAATATCTTTTAAAAACTGTTGAAGACGAAGTAAAACATGAAACAGCGATGCTCGTCAAGGACCTTGAAAACAAGGCAAAGGAAGAGGCTTCAAAGAAAGCGAAGGATTATGTCGTTACAGCGATTCAGAAATGTGCTGCTGACCATGTTGCTGAAACGACGATCTCTGTTGTGCCTCTGCCGAATGACGAAATGAAAGGCCGTATTATCGGACGTGAAGGGCGCAATATCCGTACACTGGAGACGATGACCGGGATTGATCTGATTATCGATGATACTCCGGAAGCGGTTATCCTGTCCAGCTTTGATCCGATCCGCAGAGAGGTTGCAAGGATCGCACTGGAAAAGCTCATCGTTGACGGCCGTATCCATCCGGCAAGGATCGAGGAGATGGTGGAAAAGGCACAGAAGGAAGTCGAAACGATGATCCGGGAAGAAGGCGAAGCGGCCACCCTTGAGGTAGGCGTGCATGGAATCCATCCGGAGCTTGTACGGCTGCTCGGCAAGATGAAGTTTCGGACAAGCTATGGACAAAATGCCTTAAAGCATTCCATCGAAGTCGCTCAGCTTTCCGGTCTTTTAGCCGGTGAGATCGGTGTGGATGTCCGCATGGCCAAACGTGCGGGACTGCTCCACGATATTGGCAAGTCGGTCGATCATGAGATGGAAGGCTCCCATATTCAGATCGGCGTAGATCTTTGCCGCAAATATAAAGAATCGCCGGTCGTTATCAATGCTGTGGAAGCACATCACGGTGATGTTGAGCCGGCATCACTGATCGCATGTATCGTGCAGGCCGCCGATACGATTTCAGCGGCACGCCCTGGCGCACGCAGGGAAACTTTGGAAACTTATACAAACAGATTAAAACAATTAGAAGATATTGCCAATGATTTTAAAGGCGTAGATAAATCTTTTGCTATACAAGCGGGGAGAGAGATTCGGATCATGGTCGTACCTGAGCAGGTCAGCGATGACGATATGGTTCTGTTGGCCAGAGATATTTCCAAAAAGATTGAATCGGAGATGGAATATCCGGGGCAGGTAAAGGTCAATGTTATCCGCGAATCGCGGGTCGTTGATTACGCCAAGTGATTTAGAAAATGAACGTAATAAATCCTATATATTGCATAAAAAATATGCAATATATAGGATTTTTTTTGGTATAAACTATACCCTTGCTTATAAAAATATGTTATGATAGTAGCAATTAACAAGCCGCGTCTGCCGGCAGCCTGAACACCTTGAGGTACACAGGCCCGGGGGCCCGGGGAACTGTAAAAAATGGCTGCAGGCAGGGTGCCTGGATATAAGGAGGCGTATTTTATGCTGGAGTGTATTGATCTGACAAAAACTCTTAAAAAGAAAGAAACCAAAGCGCTGATGGATGAGATGGACCGCGAGCTGGCCCTGCTTCAGCGGGAAGCCAAGCAATATCAGATTCCTGTCATGATCATTTTTGAAGGCTGGGGGGCTTCAGGAAAAGGAACCTTGATCAACCGTCTGATTCAGCCGATGGACCCGAGAGGATTTAAAGTATTTACGATTCAAAAGGAGAATGAGGAGGAGGCGATGCGTCCCTTTTTGTGGCGCTTTTGGACAAAGACGCCGGCTAAAGGCCGGATACATGTTTTTGACCGCAGCTGGTACAACCGTGTTGTCAAAGACCGTGTGGACGGGCATGTTTCCAAAGAACAGCTAATGAATGCTTACAGTGAGATTGTCTCTTTTGAGGAACAGCTCTCTGTGGATGGTACGCTGATCATTAAATTTTTCCTTCACATTTCCAGAAAAGAGCAGAAAAAGCGATTTGAAAAGCTGGCCTCCAATGAACAGACGAGCTGGCGTGTCACTGATGAGGACTGGAAGCATAATAAACAGTATGACGAATATGTCGGCGTATACGAGGATATGCTTGAAAAGACCGATACAGCCTTTGCTCCGTGGACGATCGTGGAAGCTACGGACAGAGAATATGCTTCTGCGAAAATCCTCTCCACAGTTGTCCATATATTGAAAAATAAGCTCGACGATGTCCGTCAGGCTCAAAACGCTCAGAGTCCGGGGGCGCCGGCTCCGGCTGCTTTGCCGGCGGAGCACGCCTTTAAAACATCTGTTCTTGACGGGGCCGACCTTTCAAAAAGCCTCTCCAAGGATGTTTATAAAAAGCGCTTGAAGGAGCTTCAGACAAAGCTCGGCACGCTTCACAGCGAGCTTTACCGGCGCAGGGTACCGGTTGTTCTCGCTTTTGAAGGCTGGGATGCCGGCGGAAAGGGCGGAGCAATCAAACGGCTGACAGCGAACCTGGACCCGAGAGGCTACGAGGTTGTGCCCACAGCCTCCCCAAATGACATTGAAAAAGCCCACCACTATCTGTGGCGTTTCTGGAATAATATGCCAAAGGCAGGTCATATTGCGATCTTTGACCGCACCTGGTACGGGCGTGTGATGGTGGAGCGCATTGAAGGCTTTTGTACGGAAGAGGAGTGGCAAAGAGCGTATAAGGAGATCAACCAGATGGAAGAGCATTTGCACAACGCAGGCGCTGTTGTCATTAAATTCTGGATGCACATTGATAAGGATGAGCAGGAACGGCGATTTAATGAGCGCATGTCGAATCCTGAAAAGCAGTGGAAGATCACCGATGAGGACTGGCGTAACCGGGAGAAATGGGAGCAGTATGAGGATGCGGTAAATGAGATGATCGTGCGCACGTCGACAACCTACGCACCCTGGGTCATCGTGGAAGGAAATTCCAAATACTACGCCCGCGTAAAAGTGCTGAAAACCGTTGTGGATGCGCTTGAGCAGCGGCTGAAATAAGGCGGAGCTTTTTTATTGCACAGGGACACCGTTTCCTGTGCAATAAAAAACGGCAGATATGAAATCTGCCGGTCAATGTACCTGAAGGGAATCGAACCCTCGCACCTGGCTCCGGAGGCCAGTGCTCTATCCACTGAGCTACAGGTACCCAAGTAGTATAACGCATTTTCTTTTAAAATGCAATCCTTATTTTAAAAAAATTTAAATGGCGCAGCTATTCAGCCATGCGCCGGCAGCGCAAACGCGAGATGCCTGGCTGAATCGTTGCAAATGACAGTCAGAATACCAAAAGTGGGGCTTTTTAGGGGTTGAAGTGGTGTCGAAGTGCGTCAAATTTATGCATATTGCTTTTTAAGTGGTTTTTTGCTACAATGTAGGCATAAAAATAACAATTTTCAAAGGAGAAAGATTATGAAAAGTACAGTGCCAAATCACGCACCAGACGAACGCAAAAAGATCATTTTGATCATTTTAGTAACGATCGCCCTTGCTGCTATAATAGTTGCCTTGATTTTCAATCTCACCGGAGGAAATCGTGAAACGGCAGATCAAAAGGTGCCGGACCAGACCGGCACAGAGACGCAAAGCGCTTCAGAAAGTGATGCCGATGGAGCGTCACCGGATATGCAGACGCAGATTGACGCCCTGATCGATGATTACCGCACTGCCTTTGCCAGTGCAGATATAGACGCCCTGAAAACGATTTATAATACCGATGAGGTTATGAACAGCGATGTTATTACGGCGACTGCGCAGATCATTACAGGCTATGAGAATACGGCCTGCTATATTAAAGACGGGATGGATGACACATCAAAGGTTGTATTCATCTATGATGATCTTAAGATCGACGGCATCGATACCCTGCTTCCAAATATTTCCTACGTTTATGTACGGCAGAAGGATGACGGGAGCTATTACATTTATCCGGGAGAGTATGATCCGGCTTCGGCTGATTATGTATACGGAAGCGATATACAAAAATACATTTCCGAGCTGATCAAGGACGAAGATATTCGCGCGCTTTATTCGGACGTCAATGACCGGATGGCCGCAGTAATCGAGGAGGACCCCCAGGTGAAAGCTTTTGTGGATGAGCTGACGCAAAGCGCCGGGGAGTCAGAAACGGCGTCGTCGGATACATCTGAAACACAAAGCCCCGCATCCAAGGACGCTTCGTCCGAAGCTGACTCTTTCGCGGAACCCACTTCCTCCGGGGATAGCAGCGCAGCCGGAGTTGCCGGTGCAGACAGCGCAGCGGGAGATAGCTGTGCAAACAGCACAGATGCCCCGGCCGACGGCGAAAGCGCGTAAAATACAATAATCGGATAGGGGAATTTTCCTTCCCATACCCGATCATCGCGATACCTCGCTCATCGCGTGGCATTGCCACGCGATGACCGCTGCCCGCCGGTTGCCCGCCCGTGCAAGCACGGCGGGCAACCCTCCGGGCGTATCGCATAAAATCAAGAGTTCCCACAGGGGAACTCTTTTTTGAGAGGAGCATTATTTTGCCAGAAGAAACATACATCCGGCTGAACAAGTATTTAAGTGAACACGGCGTCTGTTCACGCAGAGAAGCGGACGCGTGCATCGCGCAGGGCTTGGTGACCATCAATGGACAGACAGCCCATATGGGCGAGAAGGTGACAGGGAAGGAAACAATCTGTTTTAAGGGCCGTCCGGTGCGGCAAAATAAAAAAGAGCCGGTCTATATTGCTCTTAATAAACCGCGCGGGATCGTCTGCACAACAAAAAATGATAAAGACAATGTAATCGATTATTTAAACCTCGACCGCCGGGTATTTCCGGTAGGACGTCTTGATAAGGACTCGGAAGGGCTGCTTTTGCTGACCAGTGACGGCGCGCTTGTCAATCCGATGATGCGTGCGTCACAGGCCCATGAAAAGGAATATACGGTCTGTGTCAACCGTCCGCTGACAGAGACGTTTATTCAGAAAATGGGCGCGGGCGTTTATCTTAAAGAGCTTCAGGTAACGACCCGGCCGTGCCGGATATGGGCCACCGGAAAGCAGACCTTTTCGATCATTCTGACCCAGGGGTTAAACCGGCAGATCCGCCGGATGTGCCAGGCACTTGGTTACCGCGTCGTTACGCTGAAACGCATACGCATTATGAACATCCGACTTGGCAGTCTCGGCTATGGACAGTGGCGCTATCTGACACAGCAGGAGCTGTCTGAGCTTTATAAGCTTTTAGGAAGCCCGGATATTTCATTGCATTAAAGATCGATTGAAGAGGAGAACAGGCCTATGGAAGAAAAAATAACACGGATGAAAGCGCTCGTCTCACAGCTTAATGAAGCCGGCCGCGCCTACTATCAGCAGGACCGTGAGCTGATGAGCAATTATGAATATGATGCCTTATATGACGAACTTGCGGCGCTGGAAAAGGAAACAGGGACCGTCCTTTCCAACAGCCCGACCGTTCATGTTGGATATGAAGCCGTCAGCGAGCTCCCAAAGGAGCGCCATGAATCGCCGATGCTGTCCCTTGATAAAACAAAAGATGTCCAGGCGCTAAAGTCATGGCTTGGCTCAAACGCAGCATCGCTGTCCTGGAAAATGGACGGCCTGACGATCGTGCTGACCTATCGTCACGGTGTCCTTGAAAAGGCTGTCACCCGGGGAAACGGCGAAATCGGTGAGGTAATCACCAACAATGCACGCGTTTTTAAAAATCTCCCTCATAAAATCGCCTATGACGGTGAGCTTGTCCTGCGGGGGGAGGCAGTCATTAAGTATTCGGATTTTAAAAGGATCAACGAACAGATCGAAGATGTGGATGCCCGTTATAAAAATCCGCGCAATCTGTGCAGCGGCTCTGTGCGTCAGCTCAACAATGCGGTGACCGCGGCGCGCAGCGTCTATTTTTACGCATTCACGCTCGTGCGGGCAGACGGCGTGGATTTTGCCAATTCCCGTATTCAGCAGATGGAATGGCTAAAACAGCTTGGCTTTGACATTGTGGAGTACTGCCGGGTCACCGCAGATACGCTCGAGGCTGCGGTTGAGTCTTTTGCCGCCCGCATTGCCCAAAACGATATTCCCTCCGACGGGCTTGTACTGACCTATGATGATATTGAGTACAGCCGGTCGCTTGGCACCACCGCAAAGTTTCCGAGGGACTCCATGGCCTTTAAATGGGCGGATGAGACAGCCCGGACACAGCTGCTTGAAATTGAATGGAGCGCTTCCCGAACCGGACTAATCAATCCGGTCGCTGTTTTTGAACCAGTGGAGTTAGAAGGCACAACGGTGTCACGGGCCAGCGTCCATAATTTAAGCATTATCGAAAGTCTGAAGCTTGGCATCGGCGATACGATCGAAGTTTATAAAGCGAATATGATCATCCCGCAGATTGCATCCAATCTCACAAAATCCGGCAGGCTTCAGATTCCGAAGCATTGTCCGGTATGCGGCGGGGAAACAAAAATCGTCCAGATGAACGATACAAAATCACTTTACTGTACGAACACGGATTGCCCGGCAAAAAAGATCAAAGCCTATTCACTGTTTGTCAGCCGGGATGCATTCAATATTGAAGGACTTTCCGAGGCGACACTGGAAAAATTTGTTCAGGAAGGCTTTATCCATGAATTTGCCGATATTTTCCGGCTGTCCGGCCACAAAGCTGCGATCATTGCCCTGGACGGCTTCGGCGAAAAATCTTACGAAAATCTGCTGGAATCCATCGAAAAAGCCCGGCAGATCCTTCTGCCAAAGTTTATATATAGCCTTGGCATCCCGGGCGTAGGGCTTTCCAATGCCCGGCTTATATGCGCGGCGTTTGACCAGGATTTTGATGCCATCCGCAAAGCGGATGAGGCGCAGCTGACCGCCATTCCCGGTATCGGGCAGGTCATCGCTCAAAGCGTTGTTGATTTTTTTGCCAGACAGAGCAATCAGGAGATGGTCGACCGGCTGCTTAAAGAGGTAACGCTTATCGGCGAGCAGCAGGGAGAACGCGTGGAAAATATAGCCGGGAAAACATTTGTCATTACCGGTAGCCTGATACATTTTGATAACCGCAGCGCGCTTAAAGCACTGATCGAGGAAAAGGGCGGTAAAGTATCCGGCTCTGTTTCATCAAAGACAGATTACCTGATCAATAATGACAATCGTTCCGCTTCATCGAAAAATAAAAAAGCGCATGAGCTTAACATCCCCATACTGACAGAAGACGAATTTCTGGCGCTTCTTGAAGAATAAATGTTGACATTTTAGACACGCCATGATATATTGTTATTGAAATCATAGTAAATTAGTAGGAATTAGATGGAGGTCTTTTGATGCGTTTATCGACCAAAGGAAGATATGGCCTTCGGGCCGTTGTTGACCTGGCCGTCCACGCCACAGACGGAGCCGTTTCCATCAGCAGCATTGCCCGGCGGCAGGGCCTTTCAGAAAGTTATCTGGAGCAGCTCATTTCCCGCCTGAAAAAGGCCGGGATCGTCACAAGTATGCGCGGAACAAACGGCGGCTACCGCCTCGCAAAGGCAGCAGATCACATTTTTGTCGGCGACATTTTGCGGGCGCTTGAAGGAAAGCTGTGCGTTGTGGAATGTCCGGACAGCCAGGCATGTGACCGTTACGATTCCTGCGTGACAAAATATGTATGGAAGCGTATCAATGACAGTATAAATAATGTAGTAAATACAATGACCCTGGAAGAAGTCATAAAAAACGGCTGTTCCACCAAAGCCGCCGGCAAGACCGGCCTGGATGACGGGGACGGACGTTTTAATCAGCCTGATCATAATGACGGCGACAGTACCAGGAGGAGAATGGAGTGTTAGAAATGAATAAGACGATCTATCTGGATCACGCTGCCACAACAGCAACCCGCCCGGAGGTTGTGGAAGCGATGCTTCCCTATTTTACAGAAAAGTACGGAAACCCTTCAAGCATTTACGATCTCGGCGCCCAAAACAAGGGTGTGATCACTCAGGCAAGAGAAACGATTGCAGCTTCCCTCGCCTGCGCGCCGGAAAATATTTATTTTACAGCCGGAGGTACGGAAAGCGACAACTGGGCGCTCATTGCCACCGCTGAGGCTTATGCCGCCAAAGGCAATCATATCATTACATCAAAGATCGAGCATCATGCCGTTTTGCATACATGCCAGTATCTTGAAAAAAGAGGCTTTGAGGTCACTTATGTGGATGTGGATGAAAACGGGATTATCAAGCTGGATCAGCTAAAAGCGGCCATCCGGCCCACAACGATTTTGATCTCCGTTATGTTTGCCAATAATGAGATCGGCACGATTCAGCCTGTGAAGGAAATCGGCGCCATTGCCAAAGAGCATGGTATTTTATTTCATACAGATGCGGTTCAGGCATATTGTCAGATTCCCATTAATGTGGACGAATACGGAATTGATATGCTCAGTGCCAGCGCGCATAAGCTTAATGGCCCAAAAGGCATTGGATTTTTATACATCCGCAAGGGCGTTAAAATACGGTCCTTTATCCATGGGGGTGCTCAGGAGCGCAAGCGCCGGGCCGGCACGGAAAACGTTCCGGGAATCGTCGGCTTTGCAAAGGCTGTGGAGATTGCCATGGCAACGATGGAAAGCCGCAGTGCCCATGAGCTTGCCTTAAGAGAGCTTTTAATTTCAAGAATTTATAAGGAAGTTCCCTATGTGCGTTTAAACGGCGATCATCAGCGCCGTCTTCCAAACAACGTTAATTTCAGCTTTCAGTTTATTGAAGGCGAGTCCCTGCTGATTATGCTGGATATGGCCGGAATCTGCGGCTCCAGCGGCTCAGCCTGCACCTCCGGTTCTCTGGACCCGTCCCATGTGCTCCTGGCCATCGGACTGCCCCATGAGATTGCCCACGGTTCACTGAGACTGACCATCGGCGAGGAGAATACCGAAGAAGAGATTAATTATGTTGTGGATAAGATCAAAGAGATTGTCGGACGGCTCCGGGCAATGTCGCCTTTGTATGAGGATTTTGTAAAGAAAAGCAGCGCTTTAGAATAACGCCCCTGGTCCGGTGTTTGTGCGGCCTGGGGATTGAAATGGAGGAACAGATAATGTACAGTGAAAAAGTTATGGATCATTTCCAGAACCCGAGAAATGTGGGCGAAATTGAAAATGCCAGCGGCGTCGGAACCGTCGGCAACGCGAAATGCGGCGATATTATGCGTATTTATTTTGATATTGATGAAAATCAGGTTATTCGTGATGTAAAATTTAAAACCTTTGGCTGCGGCGCTGCCGTGGCAACAAGCAGCATGGCGACCGAGCTTGTCAAAGGCAAGACGATCTATGAGGCGCTTGAGGTGACAAACAAAGCTGTCATGGAAGCATTAGACGGGCTGCCGCCGGTAAAGGTTCACTGCTCGCTGCTGGCCGAAGAGGCGATCCACGCAGCTTTGTGGGATTACTGTGAAAAGCAGGGCATTAAAATCGAAGGGCTGAGCAAACCAAAGTCTGATATTAGCGAAGAGGAAGAAGAGGAAGATTATTAATCGGCATGAGCACAAAAAAAGTCATTGTCGGCATGTCCGGCGGAGTAGATTCATCTGTGGCGGCATGGCTGCTTAAGGAGCAGGGCTATGATGTCATGGGTGTGACGATGCAGATATGGCAGGATGAGGATATGTGCACCATCGAAGAAAATGGCGGATGCTGCGGCCAGAGTGCGGTCGAGGATGCCCGGGCGGTTGCCCGGGCTCTTGACATTCCTTATTATGTCATGAACTTTAAAAAAGAATTTAAAGCCTGGGTCATGGATGATTTTGCCCGGGAATATTTTATGGGGCGCACGCCAAATCCATGTATCCGCTGTAACCGGTATGTCAAGTGGGAAGCGATGTTAAATAAATGTCTGGCTCTGGGAGCAGACTATATTGCCACCGGCCATTATGCCCAGATTGTCCGCCTGGACAATGGCCGCTATACTTTAAAGGCAGCCCAAAGCAGCAAGGATCAGACATACGCACTGTATAATCTGACACAGGAACAGCTTTCAAAAACTTTAATGCCCGTGGGAAGCTACACAAAAGCTGAAATCCGGGCTATGGCGGCCAAAATCGGCCTTAAGGTGGCCGCCAAGCCGGACAGCCAGGATATTTGCTTTGTTCCGGATGGTGATTATGCACGGTTCCTTGAGCGCTATACAGGGCAGAAGATACCGGAAGGAAACTTTGTCGATAAAGACGGGCATATCCTCGGCCGTCATAAAGGCATCACCCACTATACGGTCGGACAGCGCAAAGGTCTTGGACTGTCCATGGGACACCCGGTTTTTGTCACGCAGATCCGTCCCGAAACCGGGGAGGTCGTGATCGGTGAAAATTCAGACGTGTTTTCGCCGGGGCTGATCGCTTCGGATTTGAATTTTATGTCCGTCTGTCCGCCTGCCCCCGGTGAGACACTGCGCGTTTTTGCCAAGGTCCGCTATGCGCACAAAGGCGCGCCGGGGACGCTTAAAATGCTTGAGGGCGGCCGGGCGCTTTGCCTGTTTGATGAGCCTGTGCGCGCCATTACTCCGGGACAGGCTGTCGTTTTTTATGACGGCGATTTTGTGGCCGGCGGAGGAACAATTGAAAAAGCTGTTCATGACAGCAACAGTACATGGGAGAGGGTTTAAGTATGAATATTATGTTTTTTCTGACACCCAAAAGTGATGTGGCGTATATCTACAATGATTATTCCCTGAGGCAGGCGCTTGAAAAGATGGAGTATCATAAGTACTCCGCGATTCCGATCATTGACCGCAAGGGCTGCTATGTGGGAACGATCACCGAGGGTGACCTGCTGTGGTACATAAAAAATGAGGAGGATCTGTCGCTGAAGGATGCGGAGGATGTGGCGGTGATGTCGATTCCCCGCCGGATGGATAACCTGCCGGTCCATGTGGATTCCAACATGGAGGATTTGATCTCCAAGGCATTGAATCAGAATTTTGTGCCGGTGATCGATGATCATAACGTCTTTATCGGAATCATCACCCGAAAAGACATTATCCAATATTACTGCACGCTTAAAAATAAATAAAAATCCACATAAAATAGAATCCAATCTGTCAAGATTGTTAAAAAAATATTTTATACAATAAATAGTCTTGAATTTTTTGGAGATATTAGGTAAAATAGACAAAGTAGTAGTGATGCTGTGAGTGCATCCATTACCTACCTGATAAAGTTGTAAAGCAGCTTTAAGTAAAATTTATTCTTTAGGAGGAATTACTATTATGGCAGTAAAAGTAGCAATTAATGGTTTCGGACGTATTGGTCGTCTTGCTTTCAGACAGATGTTTGGAGCAGAAGGATATGAAATCGTTGCGATCAACGACTTAACAGACCCTTCCATGCTGGCTCACCTGTTAAAATATGACTCTTCTCAGGGAAGATATGCCGGCCATACCGTAGAAGCAAAGGAATCTTCCATCGTTGTTGACGGAAAAGAGATCGAAATCTATAAAATGGCTAATGCTGCAGAACTTCCATGGGGAGAACTTGGCGTAGACGTTGTTCTTGAGTGCACAGGCTTCTACACCTCCAAGGCAAAAGCTCAGGCTCATATCGATGCCGGCGCTAAGAAGGTTGTTATTTCCGCTCCTGCTGGCAACGATCTTAAGACAATCGTTTACAGCGTTAACGAAAATACACTTACTGCTGATGATCAGATCATTTCCGCAGCTTCCTGTACAACAAACTGCTTAGCTCCTATGGCAAAAGCACTGAATGACTATGCTCCGATTCAGAGCGGTATCATGTGCACAATCCATGCTTATACCGGCGACCAGATGACACTGGATGGTCCTCACAGAAAGGGCGATCTTCGCCGTGCAAGAGCCGCCGCTGTGAACATCGTTCCAAACTCCACAGGTGCTGCAAAGGCAATCGGCCTTGTTATTCCTGAATTAAACGGCAAGCTCATCGGTGCTGCTCAGCGTGTTCCTGTTCCGACAGGCTCCACAACGATCCTTACCGCTGTTGTTAAGGGTACCGATATTACCGTAGACGGCATCAACGCTGCTATGAAGGCCGCAGCTTCTGATTCTTACGGCTATAACGAAGACCAGATCGTATCTTCCGATATTGTCGGCATCACATACGGTTCTCTCTTTGACGCAACACAGACCATGGTTTCCAAGGTTGCTGACGACTTATATGAGGTTCAGGTTGTAGCCTGGTATGACAACGAGAACTCCTATACAAGCCAGATGGTAAGAACGATCAAATATTTTGCTGAATTAGCTTAATTTAGGGTCGCATAAGAGTATAAGATAAGTTATCCATTTATAAATGATCCTTAAAGGGGTCCGGTCTTGTAGGTCAGACTACGGACCGGGCCCCTTTTTACAGCGGGCATCGTGTCCGCGGATATGTCCGGACGCCGCCGCGGCGGCTTGCGGCAATATTTCGCCATGCATCCGCCTTTTGTATGTGCAAGCAGACGCATGGCCGGGAGTTCAACTATTATTTGGAGGAAAAGATATGCTTAACAAAAAATCTGTTGATGATATTAATGTTAAAGGCCAGAGAGTGCTTGTGCGCTGCGATTTTAACGTGCCCTTAAAGGACGGTGTGATCACGGACGAAAACCGTCTTGTAGCTGCTCTGCCGACGATCAAGAAGCTGATTGCCGACGGCGGAAAAGTGATTCTTTGTTCCCATCTTGGCAAGCCGAAGGGCGAGCCGAAGCCGGAGCTGTCTCTTGCGCCTGTTGCCAGGAGACTGTCTGAGCTTCTCGGACAGGAAGTAAAGTTTGCCGCAGACCCTGAGGTTGTCGGCCCCAACGCAAAGGCTGCTGTGGCTGCCATGAAAGACGGCGATGTAATCCTTCTGGAAAACACCCGTTACAGAGCAGAAGAGACAAAGAACGGCGAAGCCTTCAGCAAAGAGCTCGCAAGCCTTTGTGATGTTTTTGTCAATGATGCATTCGGCACTGCACACAGAGCGCATTGCTCCAATGTCGGTGTGACTCAGTTTGTAGATACAGCGGTTGTCGGCTATCTGATGCAGAAGGAAATTGATTTTCTCGGCAACGCTGTGAATAATCCGGTAAGACCTTTTGTGGCAATTCTTGGCGGTTCCAAGGTTTCTTCCAAGATTTCTGTTATCAATAACCTGCTTGATAAGGTCGATACACTGATCATCGGCGGCGGTATGTGCTTTACCTTCGCAAAGGCTGCCGGCATTGAAATCGGAAAATCCCTCTGCGAGGACGATTATCTGGAATACGCAAATGAGATGGTTGCCAAAGCCAAGGAAAAGGGCGTAAAGCTCCTGCTTCCGGTGGATTATGTGGCTGCCAAGGAATTTTCCAACGACGCCAAGCGCCGTGTTGTTGAAGGAAATCTTGAAGCGGATGAGATGGGTCTGGATATTGGACCTAAGACAGAGAAATTATTCGCAGACGCTCTGACAGATGCCAAGACCGTTGTATGGAACGGACCGATGGGCTGCTTTGAGATGCCGAATTTTGCTTCCGGTACGATCGCGATTGCAAAAGCACTGGCAGACCTTAAGGATGCTACGACCATTATCGGCGGCGGCGATTCCGCAGCTGCTGTCAATACCCTGGGCTTTGGCGATAAGATGACCCATATTTCCACCGGCGGCGGCGCATCTCTGGAATTTCTTGAGGGTAAAGACCTTCCTGGCGTTGTTGCAGCAAATGATAAATAAAAGGAGTTTTTTCAATGCGTAAAAAAATTATTGCAGGAAACTGGAAGATGAATAAGACTCCCAGTGAGGCTGTTGCTTTAGTCAATGAATTAAAACCGCTCGTTGCCAACGATGAGGTTGACGTTGTTTTCTGTGTACCGGCAATCGATATTATCCCATGTATCGAAGCAGCAAAAGGAACAAATATCTCCATTGGCGCTGAGAATATGTATTATGAAGAGTCCGGTGCCTATACCGGCGAGATCGCGCCCAATATGCTTACCGATGTCGGCGTTAAATATGTCATCATCGGCCATTCCGAGCGCAGAGAATACTTTGCTGAGACAGATGAAACGGTAAACAAAAAAGTGCTTAAGGCATTTGAGCACGGGATCACTCCGATCATCTGCTGCGGCGAGTCTTTAACACAGCGCGAGCAGGGAATTACAATGGACTGGATTCGTCAGCAGATCAAGATCGCGTTTCTTAATGTCACTGCCGATCAGGCCAAAACCGCAGTTATTGCTTACGAGCCGATCTGGGCGATCGGAACCGGAAAAACTGCGACCAGCGCTCAGGCAGAAGAGGTCTGCAAAGGTATCCGTGACTGCATCGCAGAAATTTATGATACCGATACCGCAGAAGCTATCCGCATCCAGTACGGCGGTTCGGTCAATGCCGGAAATGCGGCAGAGCTTTTTGCCATGGACGACATCGATGGCGGCCTTGTAGGCGGCGCCAGCCTTAAAGCGGACTTTGGAAAGATTGTCAACTATAAATAATTATCCATAGGATTTGGAGGGTATACAAAGCAGCGTTTTTGTATACCCTTTTTCATTGCAAAGGAAACCTTATGCCGGCTGGATCAGCAGCAGATTGATTTCCTGCGGCTCAAGCGTGGCCTTAATGTGCAGCCCGTTATTATTTTGGATGATTGTCATCTGCATTTTAGGCCAGAGCGTTTCACGGAGATACTCAAGCAGATGCTGGTCGATATTTTGGGCGCACCCGAACGACACCCATGCATCTAAGATGCTTCCAAAAGCTTTATTTAACCGAAATCTTGTCATCTGGTAGGCCGGATGCGTTAGGTTTGTAATCGTAAACTGATAGTCCCTGCGGGGCTGTTCCTGAAACAGCTCTGAAGCCTGAGACGGTGTTTTGGAATTTTTCAGGAGCCGGATGACATCGCGCGCTTCCGGATACATATAGTCATATAAAAGAACAGCGATCACGCCGCCTTCAATCTGAGTGACAATGTAGCCGTTGCCGCAGCTTAAGCAGCTTTGCCCGAGCATTGTCAGATATTTGAGCGCAAAAAACGGCGGTTTAAATATGCTGTCGCCGGTCATCATCCCCTGTCCGCCGGTCAATAGCCGGCCGTGGCTGTAAACGTGTGCACAGGGAAGATCGGACAGAAGCGGGCTGGCAATCAAATCCGCGGCATCCCTGGCATCAAGGCTGCTTTGAAGCAGATAATTTCCCATAAACAGCGCATCATTAAGCCCTGTCGGTCCGGTTTTTACAAATCCGGAATCCACAACCGCAATTTTAGGAAGCATTGTCTGAGGCTTCGGTACCGGCGGCCGGGCATTATAGATCAGGCGCCGGATATGAAGAATCCTTCCGCGTGAAGGGCTTCCGGTCACTGACCCGGCATCATTTTCCATATAAGGCCAGGAGCGCAGTGAAATATAATCCGGCATGCACGCGTTTTCGTGAAACTGTCTAAGCAGTGCCTCAAGCCATGAAAATGCGGTCTGGACACCGCAGGATGGCCCGGCAAGCAGCGGTCCTGACGCCGCCTGCCGGACTGCGCGGCGAATATGTTCCCATGTACGCATATACGATTTTAAATCTGCGCGGTCCGGCTGGAAGGCACGCTGTTCCTCCAGGGCATATTCAATCACCCATTCACTGACCGCAAACGGGCCGTACCGGTGCAAGACATGCTCCAGCAGCCGTTTGATACATTCTGCTGTGCCGGTGCCATCCGGACAGTCCGCATCGGTAATAACGATCCATGGCAGCAGTCCTTCACGCTTTAATGCATCGATAACGGAGTCCGTGCCGGCAAAATTACCGCTATCCGGTGTCAGAAAGTGCGTGAGCCGGGCGTATTTAAACGGAAAATGCCCCTGGATCGTATGGAGCTGCGCATAAAAATCGATATTTAATATATTGGAAGCCTTTCCGGCGTTTAGCAGGATGCCCCACGGATGAGGCATGTAAACGCCTGAACGGGCATCGATGGTCTGCCGGCAGCAGCTGCCGTTTTGCGTCCCCCAGTCTTCGCCGGAGGCGATAAAGGCATCATAAAGCTTTTGGGCTTTTTTTGTGAAATCCTCGTCCGGGGCGTTTTTTCCGGACGATATATTTTGCATCCGGGTCAGGCGCCGGTAGGCCAGAGGCGTCATGTGATAGCATTTTTTGAAGCTTTGGTTAAAGCCTGAGGCATTGGGAAAACCATTTTTATACATGATTGATGTCACAGTGTCCTTTGTGTAGGTCAGATCATAAGCCGCGTGATTTAAACGCACCTGATTCAAATAGTCGCCGAAGGTCACTCCCAGGTGCTTCTTAATAAAGGCGGATAAGTATTGCGGGGTCACTTTAAGCGTATCGGCCAGCGCGTTTAGTGTCAGAGGAAGCTGAAAGCTTGTCTCGAGCAGATCGCGCACCTGGTAAATGCGCCGGTGCACCGGATCGTCATGGCTATCCAGTACTTTGTAATACTCGATCAGAAAATAGACAAAATCATAAAAAAGATACGTCTGCCGGGATGGAGAGAGCTGCGGCGTATCAAAGCAGGCATGGGCAAGACCGGCGATCTTGTGTGCGAGCTGCCGTCCCGCCGAATCCCCTTTATGGCTTACAAGACGATGCCCGCTGCTTTCCGTATAAAATGAAGGCCGCTCATAATCGCAGCAGCGCAGAAGGAATCCGAAATTCATGCGCACAGCGCACAAAAGATAGTCCTGGCTTTTAAGGGGCATATATGTCTCTCCCATATGAATAATAAATACCTCCCCAACGCCAAAAGCATAGTCCCGGCCGGAAACCCGGACACAGAACTGCCCCTTAAGCACATAAAAAAGCAGATAGTCCTCCGGCGTAAAGGCGCTCTCCGGCATGGCGTTTTCAAACCATATCTGAAATGGGGCAGTCCCATAGATCGGCATCATAAAAAATCTCTCCTTCATTTCTGCCTGACTTTTGATTTGCAGGCTGACTTTCCTGTTTCTCACAGGATTATTATACCGCGCATCCGGCTTGGTCCACAAGAATTTGTTCAACGGATTTTTACATCATAAAAACTATTGTAAATTTGATGATTTCTGGTAAAATAATAATGCATATAATTTGTGTGCCGGCCGGCAGCGGATGCCGGCTGCTGTCACAGTCATATATCGTAACGCGCGGCCGTTTTGTGCCGGGCAATATGAAAAAAGATAAGGAGATAGTTAGAATGAGCAAAAGACCTACCGTATTAATGATTTTGGATGGTTATGGACTCAACGATAAGCACGAAGGAAACTCCGTCTATGAGGCAAAGACACCGGTTATGGACCGGCTGATGAAGGAATACCCGTTTGTTAAAGGAAATGCCAGCGGTCTTGCCGTGGGCCTGCCGGAAGGCCAGATGGGCAATTCCGAGGTAGGACACATGAACATGGGCGCCGGCCGCATCGTATACCAGGAGCTGACACGGATTACCAAGGAAATCCAGGAAGGCGATTTCTTTAATAATGAAGCGCTTCTTCACGCCATGGCCAACGTAAACGAGCATCAAAGCGCCCTGCACCTGTACGGCCTTCTGTCTGACGGCGGCGTACACAGCCATAATACTCATTTATATGCCCTGCTTGAAATGGCTAAAAGAAACGGTGTACAAAACGTCTATGTTCACTGCTTTTTAGACGGCCGTGACACACCGCCTTCATCCGGCCGGGATTATGTCGCCCAGCTTGTGGAAAAGATGAAAGAGATCGGTGTCGGCAAGGTCGCTTCCGTGATGGGCCGTTATTATGCCATGGACCGTGATAACCGCTGGGACCGCGTGGAAAAGGCTTACCGCGCCATGGTTTACGGTGAGGGGAACACGGCCGCAGACCCTGTGGAAGCAGTGGAAGCATCCTACGCTGATGAAAAAACCGATGAATTTGTTGTGCCTGTTGTGATTGTGGAAAACGGCGCTCCGGTGGCAACTGTAAAAGACCATGATTCGATTATTTTCTACAATTTCCGCCCGGACCGTGCCCGTGAGATCACCCGCGCATTTTGCAGCGACGATTTTGACGGATTTGACAGAGGCCGCCGTCTTGACCTGACCTATGTATGCTTTACCGAATATGATGAAACGATCCCCAATAAAGATGTCGCCTTCCATAAGGTAGAGATTACCAATACATTTGGAGAATTTTTAGCCGCACATCATATGACTCAGGCGAGAATCGCCGAGACTGAAAAGTATGCCCATGTGACCTTTTTCTTTAATGGCGGCGTTGAGGAGCCCAATGAGGGTGAGACCCGTATTCTCGTAAAATCACCGAAAGTGGCCACCTATGACCTTCAGCCGGAGATGAGTGCCTACCAGGTATGCGACAAGCTTGTGGATGCCATCAAGGGCGGCGCCTATGATGTGATTATCGTTAATTTTGCCAATCCGGACATGGTCGGCCATACCGGTGTCGAGCCGGCAGCGATCAAAGCCATCGAGGTCGTGGACGAGTGCGTCGGACGTGCTGTGGATGCTCTGCTTTCCGTAGACGGACAGATGATCATCTGCGCAGACCACGGAAATGCCGAGCAGCTTGTGGATTATGAAAGCGGTGAGCCGTTTACAGCCCACACAACAAACCCGGTACCATTTATCCTTGTCAACTACGATCCGGATTATACGCTGGCTGAGGGCGGATGCCTGGCCGATCTTGTTCCGACCATGATCGAGATGATGGGAATGGAAAAGCCTGCTGAAATGACCGGAAAATCACTTCTTATACACAAATAAGCTTGCGTATTGAGCCATCTTATGATAGAATAAGCTGTGTTGAGTCTAGGAGGTGGACGTGATGGATATTTTAAGAACAATCGTAATGGTACTTTTTGTTCTTATTAGTATAGTATTAGTGGTTGTCATTTTGATGCAGGAGAGCAAAACATCCGGTTTAAGCGGCGCGATTAATGGCGTAGCAGATACTTACTGGGGCAAGAATAAAGGCCGTTCGATGGAAGGCAAGCTTGTAAAAGCGACCAAGGTTTTTGCGGCATTGTTTTTTATCATTGCCCTTGCATTAAATATGAACTGGTAATCGTAGATTACCGGTATAAAGGATTGCCAATGAAAAACACTCTTATGGACAGACATAAGAGTGTTTTTAAGTTCCGCAGGAAACCTTTAAAAAACGGGGATGACTGCGCATGTAACCGATGCGTGTACAAAATGTATCAGGGGCCATGCAGGAGAGAATTTTGTGATGAAACAAACGGGAGGTGAATGTAGTGGATGAAATGACCTGTGAACTTCGCAAAAATATGTTGAAAGATTTATTTTCTGACGAAAACTATCATCCGATGAAGCTGAAGGAATTGTGTATGCTCCTCCAGGTGCCAAAGGATGAGCGGGAGGCGCTGAAAGAGCTGCTCGATCAGATGATTGCCGACGGCTGGGTTTCCATGACCGGCGACGGGCGTTACACAAAGCCCGGTCACGATCAGGTAACCGGAGTATTTATGGGAACTGCCCGCGGCTTCGGCTTTGTGAGAGCTGAAGGAGCGGATGACGATATTTTTATTTCCGAAAAGGATACGGCCGGCGCGCTCCACGGCGATATAGTACTTGTAAGGCTCCTTCGCCAGGCGACCCGGACCAAACGCGGGGAAGGCCAGGTTTTAAAGATTATCCGCCGGGCCAATGACAAGATTGTCGGCACTTATGATAAAAGCAAAAAATTTGGCTTTGTCATTCCTGACAATGCCAAAATTTCCAAAGATATTTTTGTGCGCAGCGAGGACTCCATGGGGGCCGTAACCGGACATAAGGTTGTTGTACAGCTGGAAAGCTATGGAAATGCCGGGAAAAATCCTGAGGGACGCATTATAGAAATACTCGGACATATCGATGATCCCAAAACCGATGTCCTTTCCGTGTTAAAGGCAGAAAATATCCCGGTGGAATTTCCTGAAGATGTCGTCAGGCAGCTTAAAGGTCTAAAAAGCAGCGTGACCGCCGGGGAGATGGACGGGCGCAGAGATTTGCGCGGCCTTCTCACGGTGACCATCGACGGGGAGGATGCCAAAGACCTTGACGACGCTATAACAATATCCATGGAAAATGGCATCTATCACCTTGGCGTTCATATTGCCGATGTCAGCTATTATGTACAGGAGCATACGCCGCTGGACCGGGAAGCGCTCCGAAGGGGCACAAGTGTTTACCTCGTGGACCGTGTTGTGCCGATGCTTCCCCATGAGCTTTCCAATGGTATATGCTCCCTGAACGAGGGCTGTGACCGTCTGGCGTTAAGCTGCCTGATGGATATTGACGCACAGGGCCGTGTGATCGGCCATGAGATCGCAGAAACGATCATCCGTGTGGACCGCCGTATGACCTATACCGCAGTGGACGCTATTGTTACCGCCCATGATCCCGGGGTATGCCGGCAATATGAGGAGCTTGTTCCAATGTTTGAGCTGATGAAGCAGGCTGCGGATGTGCTGCGCAGGAAAAGACAGGAGCGGGGCGGCATTGATTTTGATTTTCCTGAAGCAAAAATCTGCCTTGATGCAGACGGATTTCCGGTGGATGTCCGTCCCTATGAGCGCAATGCGGCGACGAAAATCATTGAAGATTTCATGCTCATTGCCAATGAAACGATCGCGGAGGATTTTTTCTGGCAGGAGCTTCCATTTTTATACCGTACCCATGAAACGCCGGATACAGAAAAAATCCGCAGGCTCATGGATATGATCGCTGCCTTTGGCTACTCTATGAAAACCAACCGGCGGGAAATCCATCCAAAAGAATTTCAAAAGCTTCTCGGCCGTATCCAGGATACCCCTGAGGAAGCGCTGATTTCCCGGCTTGCCCTGCGCTCCATGAAGCAGGCGCGCTATACGACAGAAAATACCGGGCATTTCGGCCTTGCTGTCAAGTATTATTGCCATTTTACATCGCCTATCCGCCGTTATCCGGACCTTCAGATTCACCGGATCATCAAGGAGAATCTTCACGGGACGCTCAATGAAGTGCGCCAGGCACACTATCGCAAAATCCTTCCGGAGGTCGCCGGTCAGTCCAGCATGACCGAGCGCCGGGCGGATGAAGCGGAGCGGGAAGTGGAAAGATTAAAAAAAGTGGAATATATGTCCAGCCATATCGGAGAGATTTATACGGGTGTGGTTTCCGGGCTGGCGGGCTTTGGAATGTATGTGGAGCTTGAAAATACATGTGAGGGGATCATACGTTTGCAGGATATGGATGACGATTTTTATTATTATGATGAGGATGCCTTTGCCATTATCGGTGAAATGTCCGGCGTCAGCTATACGCTCGGCCAGAGTGTACGTGTATGCGCCGCCGAAGCGGACAAGATGTCAAGAACGCTCCGTTTTGTGCTGGCAGACTAGATGGGAGATGAAAGGTATGGCGAAAAACACGAGTGGAACAAAACTTATTGCCAATAACAAAAAAGCCTATTTTGATTATTTTATTGAAGATACTTATGAAGCAGGGATTGTCCTTCACGGCACCGAAGTTAAATCCCTGCGCATGGGGCACTGCAGTATCAAGGAAGCCTTTATCCGTCCGGATCACGGCGAGCTTTTTATTTATCAGATGCATATCAGCCCATATGAGAAGGGAAATATTTTTAACAAAGACCCTTTAAGAACGCGCAAGCTTTTACTTCATAAAAGCGAGATTCACAAAATTCTCGGCCAGGCTGCACAAAAGGGCTATACCCTTGTCCCCTTAAAGGTCTATCTTAAGGGAAGTCTTGTGAAAGTAGAGGTCGGCCTGGCCCGGGGCAAAAAGCTCTATGACAAGCGGGCGGATATTGCCAAAAAAGATCAGCGCCGCGAAGCCGAAAAGGAATTTAAAGTAAAAAATCTTTATTAACCTCTTGACGAGACGGCGGGTCATAGGCTATAATAATCTCTGACCTTGTCAGATGGATGCCAGGGCCCGCAAATTACGGGGTTGTACTGGTTTCGACGGGGGTGTGGAAATTGAAGAAGCCATCCGCAGTTTCCGGGACTGCGTTAAAACCTGGAACCTAAATATAAATGCAGAAAATGACAATTACGCATTAGCTGCTGCTTAATTGCAGCTTGTCAGCCGGTGATTGCTCACAGTCACCGGAACTGGCATCGATGATGTGAGGCCCTCCACCGCCTAAGCTTTGCAGCGGTGGAAGATTAATGAAGCTACTAAGAGGGTAAGCCTGTCGCCGGGCGTATCCTTGAGGGAATGAATGTACAGCGACTGTGATGGGAGATGCTTTGATGGATGTGCCTTCGGACCGGGGTTCGACTCCCCGCAGCTCCATCATAACCAGATGTACGAAAAATTTCGATTTTTAAAATTTTTTGAAAAATTTTAAAAAAAGTACTTGATTTTTTTCGGGACATCGGTTATACTAAGATAGTCAGATGGCTCGTTGGTCAAGCGGTCAAGACGCCGCCCTCTCACGGCGGAAACAGGGGTTCGATTCCCCTACGGGCTACAACAAAAACTCTGGAAGCAGTTGCTTTCAGAGTTTTTTTGCTTTACAGGAAACGGCGTTTTGGGTGAAATATTTTGTCACAGGAAATAAAAGCTCCTGTGATATTAAAATTCACATAAAACGATTTTTATAAAGCCGTCCGGCTCTGGCGGACAAGCTTGCTTCTTTCCCTTCTTTGTGATACGATATAAATGCTTCAAGTTATAGTCATTCATGGAGGTGCAGACGATGATGTCAGACCGTGGAAATTTATACATACATGTTTATACGACCGTTCATCCCGGGACGATTTTTTATCAGGCTCCGGCGGAGACGGCAGGTGTCGGGGAAAATCTTATTGATTTTATATATCAGGACTTATCCGAAGCCCTCCCCGATGACAGCGATGCGGACTGCACCGGACGTCTTAAAGCGCTTCATCCATATTTCCGCCATCTTTCGGAACATGCACTCAAAAGATTTGTATATAACAGCACAGACCCGTCCTATGAGGGCAGTGACAGCGTTCAGGGGCTTTTACAGCTGCAAAAAACATATAAAGCATGGCTGTTACAATATGTGCAGGAAGGCTTTTCTCCGGGGCTTGCAGATACGGCCGGTACATTTCGTCTGTATACCCAGTCCCATTTTACATGGCTTGATGGTCAGCCGGCGGTGGATTATTACCTGCTTGGCTTTCAAGACTGCCTTTATCTTGAGTTCTGGGAAATGATACGCGCACAGACGCTGGTCAAGATATGCAAAAACTGCCGCCGCCTCTTTTTGCCAAAGAAGAGTAATATCGATTATTGCTCCCGTATTGTTACAAAGGATCAGAAAACATGCCAGGATGTTGGTTATACGCAGACGTTTGCACGCTCAGTCAAAAGCGACGATCTGCTGCTGGCTTATACAAGAGCCTATAAAGCGCATTATGCCCGGATGACCAAGCCAAGAAAGCACGCCGGCAACCTTTCCAGAGCAGATTTCGAGCAATGGTATCAGGAAGCGAAGAAAAAACTGGCGCTGGCCCGGAGCGGGCAGCTGGACGCGGCCGAATATAAAGAATGGCTGAAAAAATAGCCGCTGCCTGCAATAACTGCTGCCTGTCCGGATCGTTCTTTTTCACAGTGCCAGTGTCCAAAAATGTCTTGACATTTATTCTCAAAAATGGTAATATAATTGTCGCAGCGGACAACGCCGGCGTGTCGGAATGGCAGACGAGGCAGACTCAAAATCTGTTGTGGGCAACTACGTGCGGGTTCAAGTCCCGCCGCCGGCATAATAAAAAGGCGAGCAGACCTGATGAATGGTTTGCTCGCCTTTTTATTTATGCCTGTGAGTTTACATAATAATATTATGTAAACTCACAGCTTTTCCTGATGTAAACGAACCTTTTTTCTGATCTGCCGCGAATCAGCCTCATGCTATGGTTTTGCCATATATGGTGTGCGCACGACCTTGAGTATATTATAGTTTGAATATATTTTTGAGTATATTATAGTTTGAGTATATTATGGTTTGAGCACAACCTTGATCACATGATCTTCGCGATTTTCAAACAGCTCATAGGCTTTCATTGCATCCTTCAGCGCGAAGCGGTGGGAGATCAGGCAGGTTGTATCAAGCTTTCCTTCTGAAATCAGGCGCAGGATGTCGCCGCAGTCGCAGGCATCCACGCCGCCGGTCTTAAATGTCAGATTTTTTCCATACATCTGCGGCAGCGGGAGCACCTGATCTTCCTCATAAAGCGCAACGACCGTAACAATACCATTGGGGCGGGCAATTTTCCATGCGGTTGTAAAGGTGTCTTTTCCGCCGGCCGCCTCAATGACAACATCCGCTCCCCGTCCGTCGGTGATTTCCATGATCATCTGCTCCAGCGGCGATTTGGCACTGTTTATGGCAATGTCCGCGATATGATGTTCTTTTACAAGATCAAGACGGTACGCATCAATATCCACAGCAATAATCTGAGCCGGCTCATAAAGCGCTGCGCACATCATGGCACAGATGCCCGTAGGGCCTGCTCCAAGAACAACGACAACGTCCTCTTTTTTTATCTCACTGATTTTGGCACCCCAGTACCCGGTTGACAAAATATCCCCCGTAAAAATTGCCTGTTCATCCGTCACCTGATCCGGAATTTTCGTCAGACCGTTTTGTGCATAGGGAACACGCACATACTCTGCCTGACCGCCATCGATACGGCAGCCAAGCGCCCAGCCGCCGTTGGGGTCTGTACAGTTGTTGACAAAGCCTCTCTGGCAGAAAAAGCATGTTCCGCAAAATGTTTCTACATTCACGGCCACACGGTCTCCGGGCTTAAATCCATGTACATCGGAACCAAGACTGACGATCTCGCCGACCATTTCATGTCCGACGACGATGCCCGGGACCGCTTTGGGGACGCTTCCGTGCTTAATATGCAGATCACTGGTACAAATTGAGGCCAGCGTCACCTTTACAATGGCATCGGTCGGGTCGATAAGCTTTGGAATCCGGCGTTTTTCCAGAGCAAACACACCTTCCTTTTGATAGACAACAGCATCCATCATCGGCGCTTTGGTCATCATCTGATGTTCCTTTGTCAGCTCGCCGTGAAGCTCAAGCGAGTTCCATGAAGCATTATGCGCAGTCACCACCGCCTTTAAGTGGATTCTTTCTACATGATTTTTTCTTAAGCTGTGCAGCAGCTCATCCAGACGGGCATTGGAAAAACCATTCATAACGAGCATTTCATCTGAAAATCCCGGGCCTTCATAGCGCGTCCCTGTCTGTGTAAAGCCTTTAATATGCGCCAGCGCACCAATGGGCTCCAGATACATATCCGGTGTGATCACCCTCATGCGTACGCCCATTCTCAAAAAAATCATCTTCAGACTGCGAAGCTTTTTATCATCATTAAAATTATACAGCAATACTGTTTCCAGTCCGGCCATAAAGCCACCTCCATTTTTTAGTTTATAAAGCCTTCATTCACTTTTCATTTTAATATAAACCGGTTCTCCTGTAAATAATAACCCCATGCCGCCGAACAAAAAGAGTTTATAACCTGGTTAAAACGTGCTATAATAGATTGGGCGAAGGCCCGTGACCGCGCGCAAAGCTGCGCGGGAGCCTGCCCGGCGGAAAAACGGCATCGTTAGAAGCCTCACCCAAAGCGCCAGGCTACATTTTTATCAGGCTACATTTTTATTCAGGAGATATGAGCATGGATTGCAGAGAAGCCCAGTCGCTGATCGTACCTTTTATCGAGGGCACCTTAAGCGACGAACAAAATGAAAAATTTATTGAGCATATCGAGCGCTGCGGAGATTGCTATGACGAGCTGGAGGTTTACTATATCGTCATGGTCGGCGTTAAACAGCTTGATGAAGAAGAACATATGCTTGTCGATTTTAACGGCGATCTGAAAAAATATATCGCTTTTAAGAAGGAGCAGCTCGCTAAAAAACATTCCCGCAGCGCGCGGCTTAGGTTTGGCTGTGCCGTTGCCTTTTTGCTGCTGCTTTTCACGGGCGGCTTTGCCTATTACAATATTTATACCCACCCGGACCTTGCTGCCCGGTATATCCGGCAGGCCAGTCAGGCCATCCATCTGGACATTCATGTACCGGCAGGAGAGAAGCACACGCTTATTACGCGGAAGGCGGATGATTACTTTGTAAATAATGCATTTGATATGCCTCTGAGGCGTATTCAGGCACAAAATTCAGAAGAAGGGGCAGATAAATGAGTAAAGCAGTATTGATTGATGGATTAAGTATATTAAACCGTGCCTTTTACGGGGTTCCGGACCTGACCAACTCCGAGGGACTCCACACTAATGCGGTTTACGGATTTTTAAATATTATGTTTAAAATTCTTGATGAGGAGACACCGGATTATCTGGCCGTTGCCTTTGATGTCAGCGCGCCCACATTTCGTCACAGAATGTTTGCGGACTATAAAGGCACCCGCAAGGCCATGCCCGGCGAGCTGCGCCAGCAGATTCCTGTAATCAAAGAGGTTTTGCGGACAATGGGCATTTTTATCATCGAAAAGGAAGGCTATGAGGCCGATGATCTTCTCGGAACACTCAGCCGGAAGTGTGCTGCGGCCGGTATGGATGTTTCCATTATTTCCGGCGACCGCGACCTGCTCCAGCTCGCCACCGATACGATCAAAATCCGCATCCCAAAGACAAAGATGACCGGCACGGAAATCGAGGACTATTACGCACAGGATGTATTTGAAAGGTATCAGGTCACACCGGAGGAATTTGTCGATTTAAAGGCGCTTATGGGCGATGCGTCGGACAATATCCCCGGTGTGCCGGGAATTGGCGAAAAAACGGGAATCAAAATCATTTCAACCTATAAAAATATCGAAAATGCCTACGCCAATGCAAATCAGATCAAGCCTAAAAAGGCATCGCAGAATCTGGTCGATTACTGGGAGCAGGCAAAGCTCAGTAAAGCTCTGGCAAAAATCGACACCGACTGTCCGGTTGAGGTGACGCCGGAGGCGATGGCTGTGGGCGATATGTATACGCCGGAAGCATTTGTCCTGTTTAAACGTCTGGAATTTAAAAATATGATGGCACGTTTCAACGCGGATACGTTGCCGCAGGAGACGCAGCTGGCGTCAGCGGAGCTTTTGCCCGGTATCGAAGTGCTTGAGCAGGCACGACCGGAAGCATCCGGCAGTATGGCGCCAAATGCCGGCATTTATTTTCATGCACAGGAGCCAAAGGGATTGTGCATCAGCCTTGGGGATCATGTCTATTTTGCATTGCAGGAAGCTTTTGACACACAGGCGCTGATCCAAAAGCTCATCGAACAGGGCTACCGTCTGTGCCTGTGCAATGTCAAGGATACGTTAAGCTTTTTGAAGCTGCCAAGGGCATCGGTTTTTGACGTTTCCATTGCCGCGTATCTTTTAAATCCCTTAAAGGATTCCTATACCTATGATGATATTGCAAGAGATTATCTGGCGATGACCCTGCCGTCCGAAAAAGATATATTTGGCAGGCATACGCATGCGGAGCTTTATGCGCAGGATGTCCGGACTTTTTTAAAATTCCTCGGATGGAATGCCGCCGTTCCCCGGCTCGCCTGTGCTCCGTTATGTGCGGCGCTTGAAGAAACACAGATGACAAGCCTTTATGAGCAGATTGAACTGCCATTGTCTTATGTGCTTCGTTCCATGGAGGACTATGGCATCCGCGCAGAGAAGGATGAGCTTCGGGCCTACGGTGATGCGCTCGTTTCAAAAATTTCAGAGCTTGAAAAAAACATTTATGATCTGGCGGGGGAAACCTTTAACATCAATTCACCAAAGCAGCTGGGCGTTATTTTGTTTGAAAAGCTGCGCCTTCCTTTTGGAAAGAAAACAAAAACCGGGTATTCCACCTCGGCGGAGGTGCTGGAAAAGCTGCGCACCGAAGACCCGATCATTGATTTTATTCTTGAATACCGGCAGCTGACAAAGCTCAAATCCACCTATGCCGACGGGCTGGAAAATTACATTCAGGCGGATCAGCGTATCCACGGAAGGTTTAATCAGACGATCACTGCGACCGGACGGATCAGCAGTACTGAGCCCAATCTGCAAAATATCCCCATCCGCATGGAGCTTGGCCGTCTGATCCGCAAGGTATTTGTGCCGGAGGAGGATTATGTTTTTGTCGATGCCGACTATTCTCAGATCGAGCTTCGTGTGCTTGCCCATATGTCCGGCGACGCGCAGCTGATCCAGGCATACCGGGAGGATCAGGATATTCACAGGATCACCGCCTCCCAGGTATTTCATACGCCGCTAAATGAAGTGACGCCATTGCAGCGGCGCAATGCCAAGGCCGTCAACTTTGGGATTGTTTACGGGATCAGTTCGTTCGGTCTGAGCCAGGATTTAAGTATCACCCGCAAGGAAGCAGGAGAGTACATTGAGAAATATTTTCATACTTATCCCCAGGTCAAAGCATTTCTTGACCGTATGGTCAGTGAAGCCCGTGAAAAGGGCTATTCCCTGACACTGTTCGGCCGCCGCCGCCCGATGCCGGAATTAAAATCCAGCAATTTTATGCAGCGTTCCTTCGGAGAACGGATTGCCATGAACTCCCCGATACAGGGCACAGCGGCGGATATTATCAAAATCGCCATGATCCGTGTCAAGGAACGGCTTGAACAGCTCGGCATGAAGTCCCGGCTGATTTTGCAGGTACACGATGAGCTGCTCATTGAAGCACATAAGGATGAGGTTTCACAGGTCTGCACTATTTTAAAGGAAGAAATGGAAAATGCGGCGCACCTTGCGGTTCCTCTTGAGGTGGATATTCACACAGGAAACAGCTGGTATGAAGCCAAGTAGTATGGGAGGTTGCGATGTCAAAAAAAGTGATCGGTGTGATCGGAGGCGCCGGCAGCGGTAAATCCGAAGTACTGAAAATTATGGAGAAAAGCTATAACGCTCAGATCATCATGGCCGATGAGGTCGCCCGCGCGCTTCAGCAGCCTGGCCAAGCGCCCTACGAGCAGATCGTAAACGTCTTTGGCTCCGGTATTTTATGCCCGGATCAAACGATTAACCGGCAGGCGCTGGCATCCATTGTTTTTAACGATACACAGCAGCTTAAAAAGCTAAACGATATTGTGCATCCGGCAGTGCGCCGCAGGATCGAACAGCTGATTCTTCAAAGCCGCTGCCCGGTAGTTGTTCTGGAGGCGGCCCTGCTCGTGGAATGCGGTTACCGCGGGCTTTGCGATGAGTTCTGGTTTGTCCGCACCAGTGCCCGGGTGCGCCGTGAGCGTTTGAAGCAAACCCGCAATTACAGCGACGAAAAAATTGATGCCCTTATGAAAAATCAGCTCAGCGACGAAGAATTTATTAAAAACAGCGACAGGGTTATTGAAAATAACAGTACCGTCGAAGCACTGGAAAAAGAAATCGCCGCTGCAATGCACCATCTGTACGCACAGCCTGAATAACAAGTCCAATAACGTGCGATAAAATACGCACGGTGATAAAATACACACTATGATAAAATACTCCCGCCGGGTGATTAAAACGCTCCTGCCTTGGCGGGAGTATTTTTTATTTGCACAGGAAACGGTGTTATTTGCACAGGAAGCTGCGTTCCTGCGCAAATAAAAAAAGCTACGCTTAGGATCGCACTGCGGCGAAGGCGAAGATGTCGCTTATGCGACCCGCCGCAGGCAAAGAATCCTGCGCGCGGATTTTGTAATAACTGCGTAATATTTTCTTGGCAGCCTGATGTCAATATTGTCTAATTTTGTTTTAAGGCACCGAATTTTGAGTTTTATTTATTACAAAAATATGAATTGGTGGGGGATTTTCCCAAAATTTTGCGTAAAATCAATGTTTATTAGTTATGTAAATCCCTTCAGAAAGCTAAAAACAGCGCTTTCTAATAAACTATTTGACAATCGGCGGGGTTTTTGATACAATATGTAATCGTAATATGTATGTAATAATTAGTAATATTTAATTAATTATTATATACAAATTATGTAAATCAATAAAAGAGGTGAAATTATGGTAGGCAAAACTTTTAAAAAGGCAATCGCTAAAGCTGTCGCCTCAGTGATCACCGCCGCGCTGTGCGCAGGGTGTATTGTTGGTACCGGCTTTGCTGCGCAGCCTGCAGATACAGCATCGTCTGCATTGTTTGATTACAATACCGATGTGCTGTCTCTGGTTATGGATTCGGCCCAGGAAGCGCTGAAGACAGCGTCTGATGAGCGTCTTGTTGTCAGCGACTATGCGCCGTATCTCGCGGTCTATCAGGACAGCGACGCAGCCAGTGAGGTTGTCGGGAAGCTATACCCCGGCTCTTACGGAGAGGTTGTCGAGAAGGGTGACCAGTGGACAAAAATCACGTCCGGCGAGGTTACCGGTTATGTTCTGACCGCGGATGTGGCTTTCGGTGAAGAAGCCCGGGCGCTGGCTCAGGACATTGGCAAGCAGGTTGTCAAGGTTACCGTGGACAATCTGAACATCCGAAGCGGCCCTGATTTTTATTCAGAAGTTGTCTCATCCGGAAAAAAAGACGAAACCTATCGGATTGTTCCTGAGGGAAGTGAATATGATGAGACCACCGGCGAAATACGCCGGATTTCGGAGGGGGAGCTGACTGAAGAAACCACCGGCAGCGACACGGAAGCCACCAGCGACACAGATACCGTCGATAGCGACACGGATACCGCCGCCACCGGTCAGGATACACAGCAGGAAGATGAGGAAAAGCCTTCCTACGAAGAAATCACAACGCCTATTGCTGATGCCGAAGGCGGGCAGTGGTATCGTATCCACCTGGACGATATTTACTATGGATACGTTTACGCAGACTGCGTTGATGTTGAAAACCAGCTGGACGAGGCGGTGACCCCTGAGGAGGAAAAGGCTCAGAAAGATAAAGATGCCGCAGATATGTCTCAGGATGTGACAGACAGTCTCCAGACAGAGACGGATGAAACACAGAGCACAGCGTCTCAGACACAGCAGACAGAGTCCAAACAGCCGCAGACGCAGGCTCCTCAGACTCAGGAGACAGACGCTCCCGAAACACAGGCTCCACAGACGCAGGCTCCTGAAACACAGGCACCGCAGACACAGGCTCCTGAAACGCAGGCGCCCTCAACAGGTTCCACTTCAGATGACGCTTATCTGCTGGCCTGTCTTGTGTACTGCGAGGCTGGCAACCAGTCCTATGAAGGCCAGCTTGCCGTTGCAAATATTGTATTAAACCGTGTGAAGAGCCCGCTCTTCCCCAATACAATCAGCGAGGTCATTTACCAGACCAATCAGTTTGGCCCTGTTTACAGCGGAATGTTAGCCAATGCACTGGCAAACGGCCCGTCCTCGTCATGTGTCCAGGCGGCCAATGACGCCCTGGCAGGCAATAATAACATCGGCGATCTGTTGTTCTTTAACAATTATGCGCCGTCTGATGCCAGCACGACCGTGACAATCGGCGATATTGTATTTTATACATACAATTATTAATACCCGTCAGTTAAAAGAAACCGGATCGCATATGTATCCGGTTTCTTTTTTGCCTTTTTTTCTTGTGGGAACGGTCTTTTTGTATTATAATGAACGAGGATTAAAATTCATTATTAGAAAGGGTGGCTGTTTCATGTATTTTGGAACGATCGCCAGCGGGAGCAGCGGCAACTGCCTTTATGTGGGAACGGAGACAACGCATTTACTCGTTGATGCCGGGGTAAGCTGCAAGAAGATTCTTGAAGGGCTTAAGTCCTTTGGCGTAGACGGCAAAGATATACAGGCGATTCTTGTGACCCATGAGCACAGCGACCACATTTCCGGTATCGGTGTCCTGTCCAGGAAGTTTCATATTCCTGTTTATGCAACCTGTCAGACGCTTCGCGCACTTCAAAACGTAAAATCTCTCGGGGATCTGTCAAAAAGTGATTTTTATGTCATTGAACCGGACCGTCCTTTTCTGGTCGGCGATATAAAAGCGGAAGCCTTTTCGATCCCTCATGACGCAGCGGATCCGGTCAGCTATACATTTGAAAGCCATGGTTCAAAGATCGGAACCGTTACCGATCTCGGCTGCTATGACGATACGATCGTGAGCTGTCTGAGAGATTCGGACCTTCTTTATATCGAAGCAAATCATGATATACGCATGCTTCAGGCCGGGCCATATCCGTACCCGCTTAAACAGCGTATTCTCGGCAGCCGCGGACATCTGTGCAATGAAATGACCGGAAAGCTCATAGCGCTTTTACATAGTGACCATTTAAAACATGTCATCCTCGGGCATTTGAGCAAGGAAAACAATTATCCGGACCTCGCTCTGGAAACAGTGCTTCTTGAGGCTTTTGGCGGTCATAGCCGCCAGGATTGCCCGGATGTGTTCGTAGCTCCAAGAGACAGCGCCTCGGCACTTGTCTCTTTGTGACGGATATGCCGTATTTTAGCGGCAATATGGCGCAGGGACAGCTTTTATACGGCAAAGCTGTCCTGATAAAACCGCTTTAGAAAGGGGATTCATTATGAAAAAAACAATTATTACGGTGATCGGAAAAGATACCGTAGGCATTATCGCAAAGGTATGTACCTACCTTGCCGAAAATCAGGTCAATGTGCTGGATATATCTCAGACAATCGTTCAGGGGTTCTTTAATATGATGATGATCGTTGACGCCAACAATGCCTCAAAGCCATTTGAGGTTTTATCAACAGAGCTGACCCGTCTCGGAGAGGACATCGGCGTATCTGTGAAAATGCAGCATGAAGATATTTTCAACAGTATGCATCGTATCTGATGCCGCTGCACTGTATTTCCGACAGGCAGTGACGATCAAACAGGAGAGAATACTATGATTAATTTATTAGAAGTACAGGAAACCAATAAGATGATCGAGGAATCCAATCTGGATGTGCGCACGATCACGTTGGGGATCAGTCTTTTGGACTGCTGCGACAGCGATGTTGACCGTCTTTGTGAAAAGATTTATCAAAAGATTACCACAGCAGCAAAAGACCTTGTTAAAACCGGCGAGGAAATCTCATTGGAATACGGTATACCGATCGTAAACAAGCGTATTTCCGTAACCCCCATCGCCCTGGTAGGGGCTTCCTGCTGCAAAAGCGCCGATGATTTCGTAAAGATCGGCCAGACGCTGGATGCCGCTGCAAAAACCGTCGGCGTCAACTTCCTTGGCGGTTTTTCCGCGCTTGTCTCCAAAGGTATGACGCCGGCAGACCGCCTGCTCATCGAAGCGATCCCAAAGACGCTGGCGACAACGGAGCGCGTGTGCAGCTCTGTAAATGTTGGGTCTACAAAAACCGGTATTGATATGGATGCGGTCGCGCTTCTTGGTGAAAAGATTCTTGAGACAGCCCGGCTGACTGCCGATATAGATTCCGGCGGCTGTGCCAAGCTTGTTGTATTCTGCAATGCGCCCGACGACAATCCGTTTATGGCCGGGGCATTTCACGGTGTTACCGAAGGCGATACGATCATCAATGTCGGCGTCAGCGGCCCCGGCGTTGTTAAGCGCGCTTTAGAAGAGGTCCGCGGCAGGGATTTTGAGACATTGTGCGAAACGATCAAAAAGACTGCTTTTAAGGTGACCCGTGTCGGACAGCTTGTGGCTACCGCTGCCGCTAAACGGCTGAATGTTCCGTTTGGTATTGTAGACCTTTCGCTGGCCCCGACACCGGCCATCGGCGACAGCGTGGCCGAAATTCTTGAGGAGATCGGCCTTGAGCGGGTCGGCGCCCCGGGAACAACAGCGGCACTGGCACTGTTAAATGACCAGGTAAAAAAAGGCGGCGTCATGGCATCATCCTATGTCGGCGGCCTTTCCGGTGCGTTCATCCCGGTCTCAGAAGATCAGGGCATGATCGACGCTGTGAATGCCGGTGCTCTGACATTGGAAAAGCTGGAGGCTATGACATGCGTCTGCTCCGTCGGGCTGGATATGATTGCCATTCCCGGAGATACGAAGGCCACGACGATCTCCGGTATTATTGCCGACGAGATGGCCATTGGTATGATCAATCAGAAAACGACCGCAGTGCGCCTGATCCCGGTTCAGGGCAAGGGTGTCGGTGAGGTGGCCGAGTTTGGCGGTCTTTTAGGCTATGCGCCAATCATGCCGGTCAACCCGTTTTCATGTGACGCATTTATTGGCAGAAGCGGACGTATCCCCGCGCCGATCCACAGCTTTAAAAATTAAGCCGGTACACATTATATATACAGAAGCGGCCGGAGCAGAGCCGGCCGCAGCGGAGGTAACCTATGTCTGAAGTATTAAAAGAGCTTGAACCTTTCCGTGTCTTTCATTTTTTTGAAGAAATCTGTCAGATTCCGCACGGTTCAGGGAATACAAAAGCGTTGAGCGATTACTGTGCGGCTTTTGCCCGGGAACGCGGGCTTGCCGTTGTGCAGGATGAGCTCAACAACATTATTATCAAAAAGCCGGCCAGCCCCGGTATGGAGGATGCGCCGGCAGTGATTCTGCAGGGCCATCTGGATATGGTCTGCGAAAAAAACGCTGATGTAGCCTTTGATTTTGAAAAGGACGGCCTGCGTCTGGCTGTGGACGGCGATTATATCCACGCTCAGGGAACAACGCTCGGCGGTGATGACGGGATTGCCGTAGCTATGGCACTGGCGATCCTGGATGATGATCAATGCGTACATCCGGCGCTGGAGGTTGTATTTACAACAGAAGAGGAGACGGGGATGGATGGCGCCGATCATCTGGACTGTTCCATTCTGCATGCAAAATATCTGATTAATATCGATTCCGAGGAGGAGGGCGTGATTACCGCAGGATGTGCCGGCGGGCTTAAAAGCCAGGCCAAGCTCCCGGCCCCGAAGATGCCGTTTGAAGGAACTGCGGTCACACTTCAGATCAGCGGCCTTTCAGGCGGACATTCCGGCACAGAAATCCATGCCGGGCGGGCTAATGCCAACAAGCTCATGGGCCGTCTTTTGTTTGCGCTTCGCAAAGAGCTGGAGTTCGGGCTTGTTTGCGTTGACGGCGGCGCCAAGGACAATGCCATTGCCAGGGAAGCCTCGGCTGTGGTCGTCATTGATCCAAAGCAGGTTTCAACAGCACGAAAGATCATAGAAGACTGTGCCGCGGCCATTAAGGACGAATATCAGGTCACGGACAGCCATCTGGAAATTTTGGCCAAGGAGAGCGGAAGCTTCTGCGGCGAGGCTTTGACATACGCATCGGCAGAGCGCGTTATTTTTCTTTTGTTTAACAGTCCTTATGGTGTGCAGAGCATGAGCCCGCAGCTTCCAGGGCTTGTGGAAAGCTCTCTGAATCTCGGGGTTGTGCGCACCGAAGCGGATCATATTACACTTACATGGGCAGTGCGCAGCAGCGTCCGTTCACGCAAATGGCTGATCAATGACCAGCTTCAATATATGACACAGATGCTTGGCGGCGACTATGACTGGCGGGGCGATTATCCTGAATGGGCGTACCGGCAGGATTCACCGCTGCGCACACTGGCAGCTGATACTTACCAGCGTATGTTCAAAAAAGCGCCGGTTGTCAGCACGATCCATGCCGGGCTGGAATGTGGGCTTTTCTCTGAAAAAATGCCGGATGTGGATATGATTTCCATCGGGCCGGATATTTTGGATATTCATACGCCGCAGGAACGCTTAAGCATTTCTTCAACGAAGCGCACATTTGACTATATTTGCGAAATGCTCCGGCAGCTCCGGTCATAATGTCATCGTAATGATTACAAGTATATTATTTGATATGGACGGCGTCCTTATTGACAGTCAGCCGCTGCATTACGAGGCCGATGTGCGCACCCTCGGACATTTCGGCGTCACCGTGACCGCCCGGGATGTGGAAAAATATGCAGGCACGACCAACATGGACCGCTACCGCCGGTTTTTGCGGGATTATAAAATGACAGCCAGCGTGGAAGAGATGGTTGCTTTTCGGGAACAATGCATTATGGCTCTGATCCGTCAGGCAGAGCTTTCCCCTATTGCCGGTATACCCCGGCTCTTAAAAAGTGTTAAAGACTGCGGATTAAAAACAGCCGTAGCCTCATCCTCATCCTATGATTTGATCGGGGCAGTGCTTCAGCAGCTTCATCTTGAAAATTATTTTGACAGAATTGTCAGCGGAGAGGACATGAAAAACGGCAAACCGGCGCCGGACATTTTTCTGGCAGCTGCGAATGCGCTTGAAAGTACGCCGGCACAGTGCGTTGTTATCGAAGATTCCGGAAACGGCGTACTTGCCGCACGCCGCGCGTCAATGAAGGTGATTGCCTACGTCAATCTAAGCTCAGGCCCTCAGGATTTGTCCCCCGCGACCCGCATTATCCATAATTTCTCTGAGATTGACGGACAATTTCTGGCCGGGCTTTAGCATTTAAACCATAAAAAATCATCGGGTATGCGCCCGATGATTTTTTATGGTTTGGCTTTATAATGCAGCTTTATATTTTACAGTGTATCCTGGCGCTTGACATAGCCGGGATTGGAAGGCTCTGCGGTCAACTCATTGGCATGGATCAGACGCGCGCCTTTATCGATAACAAAGCTGTCGACATGGACATTTTCGCCGATCACTGTGCCTGGAAGCAGGACGCTGTTTTTCACAACCGCACCTTCCTTGATCACACAGCCGCGCCCGATAACCGAATTTTCGATCACGCCTTCAATATGACAGCCATTGGACACAATGGAGTTTTTAACCTCCGCGGTATCAAAATACTGTGTCGGGCAGGAGTCATTGGTACGGGTATAGATCGGCCATTCATCATCAAAAAGATTGAGGGCGGTCTTGTAGTCGATCAGATCGATATTGGCATCATAATAGCTCTTAAAATCGGTGATCGCCGCAAAATATCCGCGGTGGGAGATGGCGCGCACATCATAGTCCTCGGTCGTACATGCCACGTTGACAATATCCGCCAGTGTATACATGGAGGACATTTTGTGTGCTTTTTCAATCAGTTCGATAAACAGCTCTTTTTTCATCACATAAGTATCCATGAAAATATTTCTGCTCTTTGCTGTACCGCGGTTTGGTTCAATAGAAAGAACACCCTTCTGGCGGTTCAGATTTAATGTATTGCAGTTGAAAAAGCTTTCATTGGCATTATCAACGGCATGGTAGAGCAGTGTAATATCTGCTTCGGAATTGATGTGGCTTTGCAGCAGGGCACCAAAATCAACCTTGTAGATCATGTAGCTTGGCGCAATGACAACATAGGGATAGGGCGCCCGTTCAATACATTCCATATTCTCACGGAAGGCTCCGATGTCTGTATTGTAAATATTTTCATTGTCAATACCATCCTCGGCATAAAGGATACGGAGCTTACCGCGTTTGGAGTTGATATTATAATGACGGCCGGTACCGATATGTTCTGTGAGCGAACGCGGCTTTCTGCGGATATAGACCTGAATGTGGTCAATATCGCTGTTGCTCATGTTGGAAATCGGAAAATCGATAATGCGGTATCTTCCAAGGAAGGAAAATGCACCGATGGGACGGTAGGCCTGAAGTCCCTTTACCCAAATATGTGTATTTGAAAAATTAACAATACCAAATGCTTTGCTCATATCATTCTGCCCCCTTCACACGTTTCGCAACGAGCTCAATATGCTCGCTGTCCGCACTGCCCACAACGGCCTGCTTTCCGATCTTAACGCCGTCGGCCACAAGCGCTCTTGTGACAACTGCGCCTTCTTCAACCTCAACACCCGGCATAAGAACGCTGTCAATGATCTTAGCGCCTTCGCCAACCTTGACATCGGTAAACAGAACGGAGTTTTTAACCTCGCCGGCAATAATGCAGCCCTGAGTAATAAAGGCATTTTTAATATTTGCGTTTGGTCCTATGTAGTGGGGCAGAGAATTGGAATCCTCTGTATAGATTTTCCATGAAGGATCGTCAAGATCAAGCTCATTATTTTTGTCAAGAAGATCCATATTTGCTTCCCACAGGGAATCGATCGTTCCCACATCTTTCCAATAACCCTTGAAGTTGTAGGCGACAAGCTTTCTTCCATCGGCCAGCATCTTAGGAATAATATCCTTACCAAAATCATGGTTCGAGCTGTCGTCCTTCATATCAGCGACAAGCATCCGGCGCAGAAGCTTCCAGTCAAACAGGTAAATACCCATGGAAGCGAGCGTGCTCTTTGGATGCTCCGGTTTCTCTTCAAACTCTACGATACGTCCGTCCTCATCGGTATTCATAATGCCAAAGCGGCTGGCTTCCTTCTTTGGTACATCGATTACGGCGATGGTCGCATCCGCTTTCAGCTCCTTATGAAACGCAAGCATCTTTGCATAGTTCATTTTATAAATATGGTCGCCGGAGAGGACAAGAACATATTCCGGAGAATAAGTATCAATAAAATCAATGTTCTGTGAAATAGCATCAGCTGTTCCGCGGTATACGTTTAAGTTCTCCTCTGCCTTCTCGCGGGGCGGAAGTACAAACACACCACTGTCTCTTGTATCCAGCCCCCAGCGTCCTCCCGCTGCTGCATAGCTGTTTAACAAAACAGATTCATACTGTGTCAGGATTCCTACAATATCGATACCACTGTTAGCGCAGTTACTCAGCGGAAAATCAATGATACGGTATTTGCCGCCATAATATACGGCTGGCTTTGCAACCTTTTTAGTCAGTTCATGGAGACGTGAGCCCCGGCCGCCAGCTAAAATCATTGCTAACATATTGTTTTGCTTCATAGATAAGCCCTCACTTTCATTTTGATGCTGTTGACTATATTATACAATTTATTTTGCAAAAATAACATATTTTTGTGTAAAAAAAATATAAAAAATTCCAATATTTTTTGCTGCATGTATAGGAATTAACTATAATACCCATCGGCAGCACCGTCAGACACCGGTTTTTGACAGGAAAAGAATGTTTTGACATATCAAAGGGCATATAGTAAAATTTATGTGATTATGGCCCGATATACGGCCATACCGTTACTCTGTTGGTATTAAAGCAAATAAAGGTGTTAAAAAATGAGAAAACTTGCATTAAGCGATGAAATTTTACTGAAGGTGGATAAACCTGCGCGCTATATTGGAGGCGAGGTAAACTCTGTCATGAAGGACGCCTCGGAGATTGAAATCCGTTTTGCCATGGCATTTCCGGATGTGTATGAAATTGGCATGTCCCATCTCGGCATCCAGATTATTTATGATATGCTCAATCTCCGCGAGGATACATGGTGCGAGCGTGTCTATTCCCCGTGGACGGACTTAGACGCGGTCATGCGCCGGGAGCATATCCCGCTGTTTGCCCTGGAATCCCAGGACCCCATAAAAGATTTTGATTTTCTCGGGATCACGATCCAGTACGAGATGTGCTACACAAATATTTTACAGCTGATCGATCTGGCTCAGATTCCCCTTAAGGCATGTGACCGCACATGGGATGATCCCATCGTTATCGGCGGCGGGCCGTGCACATATAATCCTGAGCCGCTGGCTGATTTTTTCGATATTTTTTATATCGGCGAGGGCGAGACGGTCTACAATGAGCTTTTAGACACTTACAAGTCATGCCGCCGTGAACATAAAAGCCGCCGCGAATTTTTAGAGCAGGCTGCCCGTATTCCCGGGCTGTATATCCCTGCCTTTTATGATGTCCGCTACAATGATGACCAGACGCTGGCTGCTTTTACGCCCAATAATCCAAACGCGGCAAAGCAGATTAAAAAACAGGTTGTCACAGACTTAAGCCATACCTATTATCCGAAAAAGCCGGTCGTTCCTTTTATTAAAGTCACTCAGGACCGCGTTGTCTTAGAAATCCAGAGGGGCTGCATCCGGGGCTGCCGTTTCTGTCAGGCGGGCATGGTTTATCGGCCGAACCGGGAGCGTGATCTGGATTTTCTGAAAACATATGCCATGGAAATGCTTGCGTCCACCGGGCATGAAGAGATTACCCTAAGCTCCTTAAGCTCCAGCGATTATTCCAGGCTGGAGGAGCTGGTGACTTTTCTGATTGAAAAGTGCGATCAGAAAAAGGTCAACATTTCCCTGCCCTCCCTGCGCATTGACGCGTTTTCCTTAGATGTAATGAGCAAGGTACAGGATGTCAAAAAAAGCAGCCTGACCTTTGCTCCGGAAGCCGGTACGCAGCGGATGCGCAACGTGATCAATAAAGGGCTGACTGAGGAAGATATTTTAGGCGGAGCCATGGACGCTTTCCGGGGTGGATGGAACCGGGTGAAGCTGTATTTTATGCTTGGCCTGCCGGAAGAAACGCCGGAAGATATTGAAGGCATCGCCGTTTTGTCCAACGAAATTGCAAAGCTTTACTATACAATTCCGAAGGAGGAGCGGCCCGGAGGCAAGCGGGTGGATGTGATTACAAGCACATCTTTCTTTGTGCCAAAGCCTTTTACACCGTTTCAGTGGGCAGCGCAAAATACAAACGAACAGTTTCTTGAAAAGCAGCGGTATTTAAACGGTAAAATCCGCGAGCAGATCAATCATAAGAGCATCCGCTACAACTGGCATGACGCCCAGACGAGTCAGCTTGAGGGAATCCTTGCCCGCGGTGACCGCCGTCTTGGCGCAGTACTGCTGGACGCGTACCGCCGCGGCTGCCTGTACGATTCCTGGTCGGAAAGCTTCCACTATGACTGGTGGATGGAGGCCTTTAAGGCAAATGCGATCGATCCGGATTTTTATAACCTGCGCGTCCGTTCATGCGATGAGCTTCTGCCATGGGATTTTATCGATGCCGGTGTTACAAAGGATTTTCTCTGGCGTGAGTGGCAGCAGGCACAAAAGGCGGTGGTGACACCGAACTGCCGCCAGCACTGCAGCGGATGTGGTTCCAAAATCTACAAAGGAGGGGTATGCTATGAAAATCAGGATTAAGTTTACAAAGGAAGGCCATATGAAATTCATCGGCCACCTGGACATGATGCGCTATTTTCAAAAAGCCTTCCGCCGGAGCGGCATTGATATTGCCTATTCCCAGGGCTTTTCCCCGCATCAGCTCATATCCTTTGCCTCGCCGCTCGGCCTGGGACTGACCAGCACCGGTGAATATATGGACATTATCGTTCATTCGACCGGGGATTCCAAAGCCATGATCGAACGTTTAAACCGCGAGATGGTAGAAGGCGTTCAGATCATTAGCTGGCATCTTATTGAAGATGAGACAAAAAATTCCAATGCCATGTCGATTCTGGCGGCCGCAGATTACGCCGTTACGTTTAAAACGCCTGCATTGCCCGATGCGCTCATGGCAGAGCGTTTATCCGGGTTTATGGAAATGGAACAGATCCTTGTGGAAAAAAAGACGAAAAAGAGCATAAAAACCGTGGACATCCGCCCGCTGATCTATGAGGCAAAATGTGACGGTCCGGCAGTCTTTTTAAAGCTTTGTGCCGGCAGCGTTAATAATCTTAAGCCGGAGGTGGTGATGGAGACGTTTATGAGGGCTTCCGGCTATGAGCCTGATCTGATGTCCCTTAATATCTGCCGCCTGGAAATGTATGCCAGAGCCGCTGACGGCTCCCTTGTTTCTCTGGATGACCTGGGCCGTGAGATTTTTTCCGGTACTGCCGGAGCAAAAGAACTTTCTGCTGAAGCGCCGGAGCTTTCATCCGCCCGGGCAGAGGGCTGATGCCTATGAAACCACAGGAAGACTGCGACATCTTACGGGAGCTTGTGATCGTACGCCGGGGGAAGGGCCTTTTAACGGCCGTTTATGAAAATGACATTCTGACAGAGCTTTTTTTTGACCAGCCAGATACTCAGATTCTCGGGAATATTTATGTGGGAAAGGTTAAAAATATCGTCAAAAATATTAATGCCGCTTTTATTGATTTTGCTCCCGGGCAGCAGCCGTGCGGCTATTATTCGCTCACTGAAAATACAGGCCATTATTTTTTAAATCCTAAAAAAAGTCCTGCACTTGTTCCCGGCGACGAGCTTTTAGTTCAGGTGATCAAAGACCCGTCTAAGACAAAGCCGGCCATGCTTACCGGAAGGTTCACACTCCCGGGGGCGTATCTGATACTGACCGCCCGAAAATGTACCGTTGGTATTTCCGCAAAGATTACCGATACAGCCGAACGGCAGCGCCTTCAGGCGATTGTGGAGCCGCTGGTTACAACGGATTATGGTTTTATCGTGCGCACTCAGGCGGCGGGGCAGGAGAGTGCGTGTATTGCCGGTGAAGCGCAAAAGCTTGCCCGGGCTTATGAAGCTCTGCTGAAACGGGCTTCCCATGCCACATGCTTTACAAAGCTTAAATCTGCAATGCCGTCGTATTTTAAATATATCCAAAGCCATCCGGACATAAAAAAAATCACCACCGATGTCCCGGAGGCTTATGACATGCTTGCCAGCGCGCTTGAGGCACATGGTCTTTGTATTCCTTTCGTTTATTACCAGGATGAAGCCTGGCCCCTTTCCAAGCTTAAAAGCCTGGAAACACATATCGAGCGGGCCTTAAATCCCAGGGTCTGGCTTAAATCCGGCGGTTCGCTTATTATCCAGCCGACGGAAGCAATGGTTGTCATTGATGTAAATACCAGCCGTTATACCGGAAAAAAACAGGCGCAGGAGACTTATTTTAAGATCAATATGGAAGCCGCCCGCGAGATTGCCCGTCAGCTTCGGCTGCGCAATCTTTCCGGAATCATCATCATTGATTTTATTGATATGCAGGAGAAGGCTATGCGCAGACAGCTTCTGGAAGAGCTTCGTCAGCTTCTGGCAAGAGATTCTGTGCCGACGACGCTGGTCGATTCCACAAAGCTTGGCCTTGTGGAGCTGACCCGGAAAAAAGAGCGCCGGCCGCTGTATGAGCTTCTTGGCAGGGTGTGCCCCCAATGCCATGGTCAGGGGAGGATTTTTGAAAACGGATGAAACGAGAAACTTATATAAAAATCACAGAATTTTTCAGAAAAACCAGATGGCGTTTTATGCTGCTTTTTTTTATAGGCCAGTTTCTTCCGGCACTTATGGCCAATGTCTATCTTGTATTTTGTGTACTGCTCCTGCTTACAGCTCCCAAAATGCTTGTGGGCTTCATCGGCGTTCCTCTGGCCGGGTTTGTGCTGGTCACTGCGCTGCGGGCGCTGATTCCCAGAAAACGTCCGTATGAAGCCCTTGATTTTTATCCGGTCAGCTTTAAGAAAAAGCTCAAGTCCGGAAAGAGCTTTCCGAGCCGCCATACAGCCAGCGCTGCACTGATCGCAATGGCATTTTTAGCCTATTGGCCGTGGACTGGCGCTATTATGCTTTTTCTGGCGGTGATTGTCGCCGTATCGAGAGTATGTGCCGGAATGCATTATCCATCGGATGTGATCGGCGGACTGCTGTTTGGTATAATTGTTGGACTTATCGGCTTTTATTTAATAATTTTCTGATAATATCCCTTTCATTTTAAAAGCTATCGTGCTATAATAATAGTAAGATCATAACTGTAAAGGGGGTTTTCTTATGAGTAAAAATATCGTTATTACCATCAGCCGTGAATTTGGCAGCGGCGGACGGGAAATCGGTCAGAAAATTGCCAAAGCATTGGGGATCAGCTTCTATGATAAAAATTTAATCGATATAGCCGCTCAGAAAAGCGGAATCAATTCGGATTTACTTTATCAGGCTGATGAAAAGGCATCCAATCCATTTTTCAGCGCGTACCTGCCGACCGGAACCGATTACGGTACCGTCAATGACCGTCTGTTCTGGACCCAGTCTGCAATCATCAAAGACCTGGCGTCAAAAGAATCGTGCGTCATTGTCGGAAGATGCTCGGATTATGTATTGGAAGATTTTGATAATTGTCTCCATCTACACATTTTTGCCCCGCTGCCGAAGCGCATCGAACGCATCAAAGAGCGTTATCTGATCGAAACGGATGCAGCGGCCCGCAAAGAAATCGCCCGCACGGACAAAATCCGCCGCTCATACTATCAGTACTATACAGACCGCAAGTGGGGCGGAGTCGATGGTAAGACAATGGCTATCGACAGCAGCTTTTTTGGTGTGGACGGTACCGTTGACCTGATCGTAGATATTGTCCACAGAAAATGGCCGGATTTTACGGCGCCCCAGGCGGAGTAGAACATCCGAAGGCCAGAACGGCTTGAAGGTATCGGATGACAGGTAAATTGTTCAGAGACCGGCGCAGCGTAGACTGCGCCGGTTTTTTCCGGCTGTTTTTCCGACTGTTTTTTTTGCTGTTTTTTGTCTGCTTTTGCCAGCTTTCTGAAAGACCGGTTTGCGGACATTCATTGCATAAAACAGATAGCAGCTATGAATAGCCAAATATAGATAGTAAATATAAATACTAAATATAAACACTAAATATAAATACTAAATATAGATACTAAAATATAGACAGCAAATTACGAAGCCGTTCCTCAAATCTATAAAGAAAATGGCAATAGTAATAAACGGCAGATGTGCATTGTCTACAAATATGTCGATTGTGAAAGATAGTTTAATTACGAAAGATATATTTGCTGTACAAAGATATATTATTGCACAAAGCGAAAAACAAATACAGCAAAATAAATATAGATAATAATTGGAGGGATTATATGCAATATACAACCTGTTACTATTCACCTTTAGGACAGATTTTTCTGGCCGCAGATGATATTGGACTGACGGGTCTGTGGTTTGAGGGGCAGAAATATTTTGCATCCCACATGAATGACAGGCATGAAGAACATGCAGAAAAAGAAACTCCTGTTTTAAAAAAGGCGAAGCAATGGCTGGACATCTATTTTTCCGGAAAAGCCCCCCATTGCCCGATCCCCCTTCACTTTATAGGGACGGATTTTCAAAAGGAAGTATGGCAAATGCTCTGCACAATTCCATATGGACATACGACAACCTATGGTGCCATTGCGGCGCAGCTTGCAAAAAACAGAGGCCTGTCCCATATGTCGGCCCAGGCAGTCGGGCAGGCTGTGGGGCATAATCCTGTATCGATCATCGTTCCCTGCCACCGCGTTGTGGGAGCTCATGGAAGTCTGACCGGATATGCCGGCGGGATTGAAAAAAAAGTCCGTCTGCTGACGCTGGAAAACGTCGATATGACCGCTTTTTTTATTCCGGAAAAAGGCAGCGCTTTATAAAGTCAAAGCCCCCGATGCAAGCATACGGGACATCAAAACCAGCAGCGATGCAAGCATCGGGGGGGGATTAGGCCCTCGCGGCAGCCTCCAAATGGACATGCCGGCGTGTCCGCTTTGGGGTCCTTGCCCGCAGAAATAATTTTTATAAATAAGAGGAAGGATATAACGTATGGAAATATGCATGTTACATATTGATCAAATAGAAGCGATAAAAAAACTCATGGTTGACATTTTTTCCGGAGAACCATGGAATGATCATTGGACCGATGAACAGCTTCACGCTTATGTGGCTCAGCTGATCGGGCACCCGGATGCGCTGGCTTTTGGACTTTTTCAGGATGAACGCCTTGTAGGGATAGCGCTGGGACGGATCATCCACTGGTATGAAGGTACGGAATACTGGATTGATGAATTTGGACTCCATCCACAGGTTCAGCAAAAAGGAATCGGTTCCGAATTTATGGAGGCAATCACGCAAAGGCTGGCTGATCAGGGTGTTTCCTATGTCCTCTTACTCACAGACCGCCGTATGCCCGCCTTCCATTTTTACAGGAAAAATGGCTTTTCTGAAAAAGAGGAGACGGTCTGCTTTGTGAAGAAAATCCAGAAATAAAATGCCGGTAATCGTGTGTTATGCTCTTGTCCGTACGCTCCGACGTCTGATCAGTGTTGTGGAAATTTCTGTCTTGACCGGAGGCTGATGAGGATTTTTAATGAGCGCGATGATCCTTTGGGCGGCCATTTCCCCCATATATTTTTTCGGCACATTAATCGTTGTCAGGTTCGGTTCAATGACGCCGGATATAGGAAGATCGTCAAAGCCGGTCACGGAGATGTCCTCGGGAATGCGGTAATGAAACGCTTTAAAAGCTTTTATTGCCCCGGCGGCAATCAGATCATTGTCGGCAAAGTAGGATGAGGCCAGGCGTTCCCCTCTTTTTAAAATTTCGCACATATCCGCGTAAGCGCCCTCCACCGATGGGGTCAGGCGATGAACCACAGACTTTGACACCGGAAGTCCCGCGGCCCTGATCGCATTGTAAAAGCCATCCCCCCGCTGGGAAAAATTCTGGATCGGGTAAGAGGAGTGGAGGTAGCCGGGCTGGCCGGGACATTTTTTTATGAGATAGCTGGCGGCAATATAGGCGCCCTGAATATTGTTAATCAGAATACTGTCACAGGCCAGCTCCTCAAAGTAGGTATCCAGCAGGACGACCGGAATATCCAGTTTTAAAAAAGGACGGATGTCGGCTGCGGTCATCTCAGTCCCAAGAAGGATGATACCGCAGCAGTCCGACGTCCTCAAATCTTCAATCTGTCTTTCTACATTTTCTTCATTTTCATAGATGTAACTCACCTTCAGGTTAAAATTTTCTTTTTTGCATCCAAGCGTGATTCCTTCAGAGAGCTGAGAAAAAAAGGGCGTGTCCGCCACAACGGCGCCATGCTTCTTATATATAATCAGATAAACTGCTCCTGAAGCCGTCATTTTCTGAGAAATCCGGGTAAAATCATAGCCGTATCTCTGGGCAGCGTCCAGAATTTTTTGACGGGTGGCTGTGCTGACCCCGGGTTTATGATTTAACGCCATGGAGACGGCAGCGGGAGAGATATTTAGCTTCTTTGCCAGTTCTTTTGCAGTAATGCTCATCGTCATTTCCCCTTTATCGTATTGATCTTATTATGAATGATCCGGCTTATTTTTTCAATAATTAAGTTGAAAATTAAGTAAAATTCCCTTAATAAATTAATGAAATTAAGTTAAAGCCTGGCTATACTGATTCCAGAACATAAAAAATCCTGCTGTGCAGGATTCTATGCTGCGGCGGGTCGCATAAGCGACATTTTCCGCGATTGCTGCATTAAAAATAAGCCGAAAATGGAGGAGATGCTATGAACAAAATAAAATTGGGATATGCGCCCACACGCCGGAGTATTTTCAGCGCGCCGGACGCCTTAAAATTTCGCAAATTGACAGCCCGGCGCCTTGAAGAGCTTGGCGTGGATTTTGCGGATATTACAGATATTAATGAGGAGGGGCTGCTCTACGACGACAGGGATGTGGATAAGATTGCCCGGAAATTTCAAAGCGAGGGCGTGGACGGGCTGCTCCTTGCCCACTGTAATTTCGGCACAGAATATGTCTGCGCCAGGCTGGCAAAAAAACTGGGCCTTCCGGTGCTTTTATGGGGGCCGCTTGACGAGCGGCCCGATGAGAACGGCGTTCGCCTTAGGGATACCCAGTGCGGACTTTTTGCCACGGGAAAGGTTTTGCGCCGCTTCCAGGTGCCTTTTACCTATCTGACCAACTGCCGTCTGAATGATCCGGTGTTTGAACGGGGGGTGAAAGATTTTCTGGCCGTTTGCAATGTGGTGAAAACCTTTAAAAATATCCGTATTCTTCAGATTTCCACGAGACCGTTTGATTTCTGGTCAACAATGTGCAACGAGGGGGAGCTGCTGGAAAAATTTAATATTCAGTTATCCCCGGTTCCCATGACAGAGCTGACCGAGGCGATCAAGTCGGCCCGGGCCGATGAAACGCGTATGAACAACATGCTTGCCTACATCCGCGAAACAATGACCGTTCAGATCAAAGAGGCAAACACCCGCATGGTCGCGGCGCTGGCTTTGGCTATGGAAGATTTGATTCACAAGTACGGCTGTCAGGCGGCAGCAATCCAGTGCTGGAATGCCCTTCAGACAGAAATCGGCATTATGCCCTGCGCAGCCAACGCCATATTAAACGAAAAGGGAATCCCGGTCGTCTGTGAGACCGACATCCACGGCGCCATTACTGCTCTTTTAGCGGAAGCTGCCGCCATGGGAGAAAAACGGAGCTTTTTTGCAGACTGGACGATCCGTCATCCGGATATTGAAAACGGCGAGCTGTTACAGCACTGCGGTCCATGGCCGCCTTCTGTGGCCGGGGAAAAGCCGGTTCTTACCTACCCTCTGGCCTTTGACCATCCGGGAAGCCTGACCGCGGAGGCCAGACACGGGGAAGTAACCTTATGCCGCTTTGACGGGGATAACGGCCAGTATTCCCTGCTTCTTGGCAAAGCCAGAGGTGTGGACGGCCCTAAAGGCATGGGGACATACCTTTGGGTCGAGGTGGAAAATATTAAGCGCCTTGAAGCAAAAATCGTGGAAGGGCCTTATATCCATCACTGCGTCGGTATTCATAAGGATATAGTGCCCGTCCTTTATGAAGCATGCAAATATATGGGAATTAAGCCGGACTTTTATGATCCTGTTGAAGAAGATGTCAGGGCTTATCTTCGCGGCGAATAAAGGAGGCAAAGAAAAATGAATTTAAAAGCATTGGCTTATAAGCTCAGACAGGACGCTGTGGAGCTTATATGTGCCGGAAACGGCGGCCATATCGGCGGAGATATGAGCGTCATGGAAATTTTGACAGAGCTGTATTTTGATCAGATGAATGTATCGCCCCAAATGGCGGAAGATGAAAAACGTGATCTTTTCATTCTGAGCAAGGGACATTCCATGGAAGCCTACTACGCGGTGCTGGCGCAAAAGGGCTTTCTGGATAAAGAGGACCTTTTAAAACGGTTTGGCAAATTTGGCTCTCCATATATTGGACATCCGAATAATAAGCTCCCGGGAATCGAGATGAACTCCGGTTCTTTGGGCCACGGACTTCCGGTGAGCGTCGGAATGGCTCTGGCCTCTAAGATGGATGAAAATGACCGAAGAGTTTATGTGGTCATGGGTGACGGCGAGCTGGCGGAAGGCTCTGTGTGGGAAGGGGCGATGGCGGCTCACCAGTATAAGCTCGATAACCTCTGTGCCGTAGTGGACCGCAACCATCTCCAGATTTCAGGAAATACGGAAGATATTATGGGGCAGGATGATCTTTGCCAGCGCTTTAAAAGCTTTGGCTGGCATGTGATCGATGTGGCCGACGGCAATGACATCGACCAGCTTCACAGCGCTTTTGAGGAGGCAAAAACAGTAAAAGGCCAACCGACCCTTCTCATTGCCAATACGGTCAAGGGAAAAGGCTCATCGGTCATGGAAAATAAGGCTTCCTGGCACCATAAGGTTCCCACAAAGGAAGAATACGAACAGATCATGAGCGATCTAAAACGCGCACAGGAGGGATTGGAAAATGCGTAATATTGCCAATAAACAGGCAATCTGCCAGGTTTTAATGGATCAGGCGGGTACCGATAAAAATATTGTTGCTTTGTGCAGCGACTCCAGGGGCAGCGCTTCCTTTACGCCATTTGCGGATGCATTTCCGGGACAGTTTGTAGAGACTGGCATTGCGGAACAAAATCTTGTAAGTATCGCCGCCGGACTTGCCAAATGTGGAAAAAAAGCCTATGCCCTATCACCGGCGTGCTTTTTATCCACACGCAGCTATGAACAATGCAAAATCGATGTGGCATATTCGGATACGAATGTCAAGCTTATTGGTATCAGCGGGGGTATCAGCTACGGTGCCCTTGGCATGAGCCATCACAGCGCCCAGGATATTGCTGCCATGAGCGCAATCCCAAATATACGGGTGTATATTCCCAGTGACCATTACCAGACAGAGAAACTTACAAAGGCACTTTTAAAGGACGATAAGCCGGCATATATCCGTGTGGGCCGCAATGCCGTTGAGCCGGTCTATGCTGCGGACAATGTGCCCTTTGAGATGGATAAGGCCAACATTTTGTGTGAAGGAAAGGATGTCGCTATTATCGCCTGCGGAGAGATGGTGCGGCCGGCCATGGATGCGGCCGGTATTCTCAAGGCGGATGGCATAGAAGCCACTGTGATCGATATGTATTGTATCAAGCCTCTGGATGAGGAAACACTCCTGAAAGCCGCAAAAAATGTCCGGGCAATTCTGACCGTTGAGGAACATTCCCCTTATGGCGGCCTCGGTTCCATGGTTGCTCAGGCGGTCGGATCAAAATGTCCGAAAATGGTCTGGAACATGGCACTGCCTGACGCGCCGGTCATCACGGGAACTTCCCGGGAGGTTTTTGATTATTACGGGCTTAATGCCGCAGGGATTGCAAAAAAGGCAAAAGAACTGCTAAAGACATGCGGCTTTGGAGAGAACCTATGAGTGAAAAATATATCATTTCTATTGACCAGAGTACCCAGGGGACAAAGGCGATGATCTTTGACCGAAAGGGGAAGATGATCTGCCGCCGGGATATTTCTCACCGCCAGATCATTAACGAAAAAGGCTGGGTCTCCCACGACCCGTCTGAAATCTGTGAAAATACAGTTAAGGCTGTCCGCATGGCTGTCAAAGCGTCCGGCATCCGTATGGCCGATATTGCAGGAGCGGGGATCAGTAATCAGCGGGAAACGTCGATGATCTGGGAAAAATCCACCGGAAAGCCGCTGGGACTGGCTGTCGTATGGCAGTGCTCAAGAGGGGAGACGATCTGCCGCCGTGTGGAAAAAGAGGGTATGTCCGGCCAGATTTATGAGAAAACGGGATTAAAATTATCACCTTATTTTCCGGCGGCAAAATGGGCGTGGCTTCTGGAGAACATCCCCGGGGCGAAGGCGCTGTCCAAGGTCCATGGACTTTGCTATGGAACGGTGGACACATGGCTGATCTGGCAGCTCACTGGTGGAGCGGTATATAAGACCGACTATTCCAACGCTTCCCGGACGCAGCTTTTTAATATTTTTAAGCTTTGCTGGGACGATGAAATCTGCCGGGCTTTTGGCATAGACGCCGGGGATCTCCCCCAGGTCTGTGATTCGGACAGCTCTTTTGGAAACACAGATTTTCAGGGCTTTCTTGACCATCCCATTCCCATCCACGGCGTTTTGGGGGATTCCCACGGCGCTCTTTTAGGGCAGGGCTGCCAAAAGCCGGGGATGATCAAGACAACCTATGGCACAGGCTCATCCATTATGATGAATATCGGGGAAAAGCCGATGCTGTCTTCTCACGGTGTTGTCACATCCCTGGCATGGGGGCTTCACGGAAAAATTGATTATGTTCTGGAAGGAAATATTAATTACACAGGAGCGGTGATTTCATGGCTTAAAGATGAAGTGGGGCTTATTAACAGCCCGGATGAAACAAACCGGTGGTGCCATGACGCTTTAAAGGACGATGCGCTTTACTTTATTCCCTCCTTTACCGGGCTTGGAGCGCCCTACTGGGACACTGCGGCCACAGGGGCTCTTCTTGGAATTACACGGACTACCGGCAAAGGGGAGATTATACGGGCGTGTATTGAGTGCATTGCCTATCAGATTACCGATGTCATCCGTGCAATGAGCCAGGATTGCAAAATTGAAGTAAAGGAGCTGCGGGCCGACGGCGGCCCCACAAAAAACAGTTATTTAATGCAGTTTCAGAGCGATCTTTTAGGAGGAAATGTCCTCGTTCCGGAATGTGAGACGCTTTCGGGAACCGGTGCGGCTTATGCCGCAGGGCTCGGGCTTGGGCTTTATGATGAACAAATATTTGAAACGCTTGAGAAAAAAACATACCGGCCGGTAATGGCACAGGCTGTGCGGGAGAAAAAATACCGCGGGTGGAAAGCGGCAGTCGAAAGAATCCTGACATAAAGAAACAAATAAAAAGCCCATCCGAAATTAATGAAAGGAAAAGGATAAATTTATGCATACAAAATATACAGCCGAGCAGTGGCGCACGGTTGACATTTACCTGAAAACCTCAAAAAACTACAAATCTCCATTTGAAGATGTGGATGTATTCGGCTTTTTTACTGCCCCTGACGGCCAAGAAAAAAAGCTTCTGGCCTTTTGGGACGGCGACGGAACATGGGTCGTGCGTTTTGCACCGACAATGACCGGAACATGGAAATACAAAACAGCAGCTACGGACAATAATCCGGATTTTATTCAGGAGGGCACCGTGGAATGTATTCCATATTCAGGGAATCTTGCGATGTACAAACATGGCTTTTTAAAAGTCAGTGATACGAAGGATTATCTGGAACACGCAGATCAAACGCCGTTTTTCTGGCTTGGTGATACCCATTGGACGTTTGTAACCGAAGAAAAATTTGATGCGTCCAACTGTCCGGAATATGAAAGCCAGTTTAAAGCGTGTGTAGACCACCGTGTGGCGCAGAAGTTTACAGTATATCAGTGCAATTTCCGGGATGGGATCGGCACCGGTGGCTTTGGACGGAGCATCGATCTGATGCAGGACACACCGGAGGGCTTTGTTCCCAATCTTGAAGAATTTAAAAATAATGTGGACCCCAAAATGAAATATCTGGCTGATTGCGGGCTTTTAATTGCCGTAGGCTATGCCTGGGGCTATGATATGGCCAAAAACAGTGTCCGGCGTTATAAAAGCCTGGCCAAATATACTGCGGCGCGTTACGGCGCTTATCCGGTTGCCTGGACACTGGCCGGAGAACTTCCTGGATATGGGGACGGCAAAGAAGAGAATGTAAGGGACTGGGGGATTGTAGCCAGAGAGTGTGAAAAGTGGAATGCTTATAATAATCTTCAATCCGTCCATCTGGCATGTGACCGTCCTTTCCCGGATATTTACCGAAATGAATCCTGGTTTGACTTTGCCATGAGCCAGGCCGGACATGGGGATTATGACATGGGGCAGTCCATGTATGCCCGGTTTCGGGACACTTACAGGGGCTATCCAATCCTGGAAAGTGAGGGCGCTTATGAAGGCGCCACATCCGGCGAATATACTTCCAGAATCATTCCGGCGGCAATGATGCGGCGGTTAGCCTATCTTATCATGCAAAGCGGCGGCTGCGGTTATACTTACGGCTGCAACGGCGTATGGGAGCTTCAGTGGGAAGCCGGCGTCGGAGGCATCGGATGGGGAGACATGGCCTGGTGGGACGGTCTTAAACTACCAGGGGCCAATCAGCTGACGATTTTCAGAGATTTTTATGAGTCTGTCGGATGGCATCGTTTAAAACCATTGTCTTTTGAACAGGCCGGCGCCAAACCGCTGTTTATGGAAGCAACAAACCGGACACAAATTTTCTTTACCGCAGATGCACAGATGACGACAATCGTGGGATATTTTTCCGAAACATCATTTCCAGGGTTTTATGTCCGTGGGCTGACAGCCACAGCCTATAAAATGTGGTGGATGGACCCGGAAAACGGAAAGAGGATCAGCGAACCAAAGCTTCTATATCCTCAGAATGGTGTCATTGATTGTACGCCGGTTTCACATTTTGGCAAGAGAAAAGACCGGCTGATGGTTCTTGAGGCTGCTGCGGACAAGTAAAGCAGATATGGAGGTGCAGCAGGAGAATTACAAAATTATTTATGCCGCAGCTATTGACATTTGAAGCTTTTGATGGTATCATGCAAGAGTGTGCCGCATAGTGAGGTTTTCAAGTGCTGTCTGCGGACAGCCGCCGTAACTAGCGAGTAATGATCATAGGAGGTGCCATATGTACGCAATTATTGCAACAGGTGGTAAACAGTACAAAGTAGCAGAAGGCGATGTGATCCGTGTTGAAAAGCTCGGCGCAGCAGCCGGAGAATCCGTTGTATTTGATCAGGTTCTTGTTGTCAGTGGTGACGATGTCAAGGTTGGCAACCCAACTGTCGAAGGTGCCAGTGTCGCTGCAACTGTTGTCGGCGATATTAAAGGCAAAAAAGTCATTGTTTACAAGTACAAGAGAAAAACTGGTTATCACAAGAAAAACGGTCACAGACAGGCTTATACTGAAGTTAAGATCGATAAGATCAACGCTTAATCCGGCTGTCTGAGACGGAGATGATAACAGTCACAGTTTTTAAGGATGACAAAGGCTTTACAGGCTTTACGACGAAGGGACATGCCGGATATGCCGACGAAGGTTTTGATATAATCTGTGCAGCCGTTTCCGCGCTGACAATCACGACGATCAATGCCATCGAATCGTTCACATCCGACACGTTTCATGTGAAACAAAAAGACGGATACATCCAGTGCCGTTTTGATCATACGCTTTCCGACAGCTCTGTATTGCTGATGAAATCCATGATTCTTGGTTTACAGGGAATCGAAAAAGATTACGGAAATGAATATATTCGACTTATATTCAAGGAGGTGTAGACGATGTTAAAAATGAACCTTCAGGTTTTCGCTCATAAAAAAGGTGTTGGTTCCACAAAGAACGGCAGAGACTCTGAATCTAAAAGACTTGGAGCTAAGAGAGCGGACGGACAGTTTGTAAAAGCTGGTAATATTCTTTACAGACAGCGTGGTACTAAGATTCATCCAGGTAACAATGTTGGACGCGGCGGCGACGATACATTATTTGCACTGGTGGATGGCGTTGTAAGATTTGAAAGAAAAGGCAGAGACAAAAAACAGGCTTCTGTCTATCCAGTAGCTATGAACGAATAATAATACCCAAACGGCTTCAGATTTTCTCGGAAATTTGAAGTCGTTTTTGCTGTGAGCACTTAGCGAGCGCGAACGAAGTGAAGCGCGAGTTTAGTGCGAACGCACATCGCGGCGCTTAATGAAGCCAAGCGGCAGCGACGGCTGAATTTAGCATAGCGATGTTTTCCCGCAAGAGCCTTAGCGAGCGCAAACGAAGTGAAGCTAAATAATTTTAAATACAGGAGGTGAATATATGTTTGTTGATAAAGCGACAATTTATATACGTTCCGGCAAGGGCGGCGACGGTCATGTCAGCTTCCGGAGAGAATTATATGTGCCTGCCGGCGGTCCGGACGGCGGTGACGGCGGCAAGGGCGGCGATGTAATTTTTGAAGTTGACCGCGGCCTGAATACACTCATGGATTTCCGCCACACCCGCAAATTCTGCGCCGGTGACGGCGAGCCCGGCGGAAAGCGCCGCTGCCATGGCAAAGACGGCGCAGACCTTATTATCAAAGTCCCGGAGGGCACTGTCATCCGCGATGCTGACAGCGGTCTTGTCATTGCCGATATGTCCGGTGAGCATCAGCGCGAGGTGATCTTAAAAGGCGGCCGCGGCGGCAAAGGCAATATGAACTACGCCACAGCGACCATGCAGGCTCCAAAATACGCTCAGCCCGGACAAAAATCGCTTGAGCTGAATGTAACGCTGGAATTAAAAGTGATCGCCGATGTCGGCCTTGTTGGGTTCCCGAATGTGGGAAAATCCACATTTTTATCCCGGGTAACCAATGCCCGGCCTAAAATTGCCAATTATCATTTCACAACCTTAAATCCCAATCTCGGCGTTGTAGACCTTGACGGCGGAAAGGGGTTTGTCATTGCGGATATTCCCGGAATCATCGAAGGCGCTTCCGAAGGTGTCGGCCTTGGCCATGATTTTTTGCGCCATATCGAACGGACAAAGGTAATCATTCATATTGTCGATGCCGCCGGCGTGGAGGGGCGTGATCCCATCGCGGATATTTATGCGATCAATAATGAGCTGAAAGCCTATAACGCGCAGCTTTTATCACGTCCGCAGGTCATTGCGGCCAACAAGATCGATGCACTTTATGACGGTGAGCATGATGATGCCATCACGCTGCTTAAGGAGGAGTTTGAACCTCAGGGCATTAAAGTATTCCCGATCTCTGCCGTCAGCGGTCAGGGACTAAAGCCTCTTTTGTATCATGTGCGCGGACTGCTTGATGAGATCAACGAAGAACCGACCGTTTTTGAGAGAGAATTTTTCCCGGAAAATGTCCGCTTTGAGGAGCCTTATACGGTAGAAAAGGATGAGGACGGCGTTTTTGTTGTAGAAGGCCCGCGTATTGACCGGATGCTTGGCTACACAAATCTTGAATCGGAAAAAGGGTTTGATTTCTTCCAGAAATTCCTTAAAGAAAACGGCATTTTAGATGAGCTGGAAGCCCTCGGTATTCAGGAGGGCGATACCGTACGCATGTACAACCTGCAGTTTGATTATTATAAATAACCGGCAGAATAAAAGGAGAGTCGCAAAATGATAAAAACATCAAAGCAGCGCGCTTATTTAAAAAGTCTCGCAATGAAAATCGACCCTATTTTTCAGGTCGGAAAAGCGTCTTTGACCCCGGAGCTTACAAAAGCTGTTGAGGAAGCGCTTTGCGCGCGCGAGCTGATTAAAATATCTGTCCTTCAAAACTGTACCGACGATCCCCGTGAAATTGCCGCCTATCTGGCCGAGCGAACCCATTCAGAGGTTGTGCAGGTCATCGGCAAAAAGATCGTTCTTTACAGAGAAGGAAAGGATAACAAAAAGAAAATCATCCTTCCCTGATGGCAGCCAATGCCTTTTTAATGAGCCGTAGGAGAGCAGCAAATCATGGAAAATCATCATTCGCGCATAGGAATCATGGGAGGGACTTTTAATCCGGTGCATATCGGACATCTGCTCATTGCTGAACAGAGCTACCATCAGTATGGGCTGGATCAGATTATTTTTATGCCGGCGGGCCATCCGCCGCATAAACAGCAGATGAAAATTGCCGGTAATGAGGACCGGCTGGCCATGCTCAGGCTTGCCACAAAAAATGTTCCTTATTTCCATGTTTCCGACTATGAATTAAGCAAACAGGGGCTTTCCTATACTTATGAAACCCTGACGGAGCTGAGAAACAAAGCCCCCAAAAACGATTATTATTTTATTATGGGTGCAGATTCGGTGCTCGACCTGGAGCAATGGTGTCACCCGGAAATTATTTTACAGATTGCTCATATTCTGGCTGCGGTGCGCGGCGATACAGATGTCGCGGCATTACAGGAAAAGGCCCGTCAGCTTATGCTTAAATACGGCGGACAGATTTCCCTTCTCGGAGCGCCGGAGATGGATATTTCTTCACGGGAGCTGCGGGAGCGGGTCGCTGATGGCGCTTCGATCCGATTTATGGTGCCCGACGCAGTGCGGGAATATATTATCGACCATGGACTTTACAGAATTGGAGGCGTCCCATGCCCTATACGATCATAGAAATCCAGGATATTTTAAAAGAAAAACAAAAACCGGGCCGTTTTGTGCATACGCTGGGAGTACAATACACCAGTGCCTGCCTGGCCATGCGCTGGGGCGCAGATGTAGAGCAGGCGCAGATGGCCGGCCTGCTTCATGATTGTGCCAAGCACATGAAACCGGAAAAGCTTCTGGAGAAAAGCCGGCACTATGGCCTTAACATTTCCGGCGCCCAAAAAAGGAATCCCTTTTTGCTCCACGGACAGGTCGGAGCCTGCATAGCCCGCGATAAATATCAGATCACGGATGAAGCGGTTTTAGGCGCGATCCGCTGGCATACTACCGGCCGTCCGGAAATGACGCTTCTTGAAAAAATTGTTTTTACTGCAGATTATATTGAGCCAAACCGCAATAAGGCGCCCAATCTTGCACAGCTTCGTCAGATGAGCTTTGAAAATCTTGACCTGGCCGTTTATGAAATCTTACAGCAGACATTAGATTATCTCAAAGACGGTGCTCAGGAAATTGATGAAACGACCGAATTAACCCTGCAATATTATAAAAAGCTTCTCAAGCTTTAGTTTTGATCACAGGAGGTACAAACACCAATGAGCGATACAAAAGCTATGGCCGCGCTGGCCGTCGAGGCTCTTGAGGATAAAAAAGCAATCGATGTCACAGTGATTGATATTCGCAATGTTTCCGTAATCGCGGACTATTTTATTATTGCCAGCGGAAGCAACAAAAACCAGGTACAGGCGCTTGCAGACAATGTCTCCGAGGCCTTAGGCAAGGCGGGCTATCAGGCGCGTCAGGTCGAAGGTTATCAAAGCGCAGCCTGGGTATTAATGGACTATACTGACATCATTGTTCATGTTTTTTCTGAGCAGGACCGGCTTTTTTATGATCTGGAGCGTATATGGAGAGACGGCATACAGATCGACCCGAAAACGCTTAAAGACTGACATCCAATTAAACCTTATGAAATAAGCCCTGGCAATCACCACAAACGTGATGCCAGGGCTCATTATTTATGTTTATTTTATGATCTTGTCCGGCCGTTTAAACCGGGCGGCGATAAGCAAATACAGGAATACCATTATCCTCCGGAAGCGTTACGCTTCCCTGGATAAGAGGAAGGACATACTGGATAAAAGCATCTGAAACATCCGTTCCCCGGTCGGTAATCCACTCCAGCGGAACCTTCTTTTCTTTGTTGCACACGTCATTGACATCCACAAGCGTACATTCCATCGCATACGGCGCATCGCCGGTGCGTGTAAATGCCGTCATCATGCCGGATGCCCCGGAAACTGCTGCATCCACAGAAAAACGTCCGGCCTCGATCGCTTCCTTAAGATCGGTCTGAGACTGACGTACAGAAGAGCAGCGCTGACTTACGTTTAGCTCTACGGAGCGCACCTTGATGCCAAGGCGGATGCGGATCAGATTTTCCAGATACTTGCCGCAGCCGGTGAGCATCTTATGGCCGAAGTTATCCACTCCGGCTGCGGATTCATATTCACAGATAAAACGCCCCTGGGCGTCATGAATCCCTTCCGAGACGCAAACAACAATATTTTTCCGGGTTTCAAGAGCCCGGCGTATATCTTCAATAAACTGTTCTGTGCTGAAATTCTCCTCAGGAAGATAAATATATACCGGATTATCCTTTTTATATTTGCGGGCGAGCACCGCAGCGCCGGTCAGCCATCCCGCATGGCGTCCCATAATCTCCACAATCGTCACAGAGTTCGTGTCATAGATTGCTGCGTCAATACCGATCTCACGGACGCTGGTCGCTACAAAACGGGCAGCGCTGCCAAACCCCGGCGTATGGTCGGTACCTACAAGATCGTTGTCGATTGTTTTTGGTATCCCGATGATGCGAATATCACTGTTATGTGCTTTGGCACAGCGGGAGAGCTTGCTGACCGTATCCATGGAATCATTGCCGCCGATGTACAAAACATATCCAATATTAAGCCGGTTAAACTTGTCAAAAAGACGGGCGTAAACCGGATCAGACAAATCTGCCGGAAGCTTAAAGCGGCAGGAGCCAAGATATGCTCCGGGTGTCGTTTTTAAAGCTTCAAATTCTTCACTGGTCATATCTGCTTCCATATCCATGTAGCGGTCTTTTAAAAACCCTTCAATTCCGTTGATCATTCCGTAAATGTGATCGATCTTTTGTCCCTTATGTTCCTTTGCCTGTGCCACAACACCGTAGAGACTGCCGTTGATAACGGCCGTAGGGCCTCCGGACTGCCCGACAAGAATATTTTTTTTCATAGGGTAAAATTCTCCTCTCATTTGCGATGAAAACATGCTTTATAAATATAGCGCAAAACAGAACAAAATGGAAGGGAAATACGTTAATTTACCGGGTAAATTAACATATCCGGCAGCGTCATCATGATCCGTTCACACGAATAGCCGGACGCTGCACAAAATCCCCGCAGCAAAACAATAAAGCCCAAAGCTTTACATACTCAGGCGCATCAGGCCGATCACCTTGCCGATGATTTCCAAAGAATCTGTGATAATCGGGTTCATGGCATCATTTTCCGGCTGAAGGCGGTGATAGCCGTTCTCGCGGAAATAGCGCTTAACCGTTGCCGAGTCATCCAGCAAAGCTACGATGATGTCCCCATTATCCGCGGTGGACTGCCGCCGGACAATCACATGATCCCCGTCATAAATGCCGGCATTGATCATACTTTCACCGCGCACCTTCAGCATGAACACTTCGGCGTTTGGCATAAATTCTACGGGAATAGGGAAGTAGTCAAGAATATTTTCCACGGCAAGGATCGGTTCGCCGGCAGTAATCGTACCGACAATAGGGACATTAACCACTTCTCGGCGGGACAATGCAAAATCATCGTCAACGATCTCGATCGCACGCGGCTTTGTCGGGTCACGGCGGATATAGCCGTTTTTCTCGAGTGTTTCAAGATGGGAATGGACGGAAGATGTGGAGCGCAGATGCACGGCTTCGCAAATCTCCCGGACAGCCGGCGGGTATCCTTTCTCTAATATCTGTTTTTTTATATATTCCAGTATTTCCAGCTGCTTTGCGCTGATTCTGCCTTTATCCATGGAAAAACCTCCTGATTTCTTACTTAAATGATAACATTTTATATAAAGCTATCATACCATACCGAACACATTTTTGCAAACGTTTGTTTTTGCGAACAAACATTCGATTTTTCGTTGACAAATGAACATTTGTTCGCTATAATAAATGCAAACAAATGTTCTTGTTCCACTGCTGATTTTTTATTTATTATTACTTATTGCTGCAATTTTTGCGAGGGAGGATTCGATATGAAGTGCTGTTTCAGAGAAAAGGCGGTCACAGTATGTACGATCATTATTCTTGTGCTGGCTGCGGTTTTTATCTTTGGGGCGACGACCGCAGCTGCGGATTCAGGCCGCCGGGTCAATGAGCGTAAATTTTTTACAAGCTATGTTGTCAAAAGCCAGGATACATTGTGGGATATTGCATCCGAATATATCACCCCGGAATATACGGATATAAATGAATATATCCGTGAAGTCATCCGTTCCAATCAGATGACCTCCACGGATATTTACCCGGGACAGCTTCTTATTCTTCCATATTATTCGGATGTCCCTCAGTACTAATATGCGGCGCCGCTTTATCAGGCGCCGCCGGATCAAAACCGTCTGTCCCTTTAAGCGGCTCCTGTTTTTTTGCCCGCCGGGCCTTTGCCAGGACAGAGCTGTCGATGCGCGGCGGCCAATTTGGAATATTTCCGTTAATGATCGCGGAAAACATCCGTTCCACAGCTCCGGGATGCTCCCGGTTTAGCTGTCTGGCAAGCATTTTGGCATATTCCCGCTTTGTAACGCCATCGGCAGGACAGGGACTTTTGCAGACCGGAAGATTGTATTTATGTGAGAAGCCGACCACATCGGCCTCATTGACGTAAATCAGCGGCCTTATCAGCGTAATATCCATCCGGTCCAGATAGGTCATCGGTGAGAATGAATAAAACCGGCCTTCAAAGATCAGGGACAAAAGCATAGTCTCTACAAGATCATCTTTATGATGACCATAAGCCAGCTTATTGCAGCCCAGTGCCTTGGCTTTCTCATTAAAAGCACCTTTGCGCATTTTTGCACAGAGGGCACATGGATTTTTTTCTTTCCGATCATCAAAGATGATATGGCCAATATCGGTCTTAACAACCGTATAGCGCACACCCATCGTATCACAAAGTGCCTGTATCGGGCTTAAATCAAAGTTTTCAAAGCCCAGGTCCACGGTGATTGCTTCAATATCAAACGGATTGGGATAGAAGCGCTTTAAGCCGTGCAGGGCGTAGAGCAGTGTCAGGCTGTCTTTTCCGCCGGAGATACCGACAGCGATTTTATCCCCCGGCTGGATCATCTGATAGTCATCTACGGCCCGGCGGGTATAGCTGAGTAATTGCTGAAGCTTCATAAAATTCGATATACCTCCATAATCTTTCGTTTAACTTTTCGTTTATTCAATCCTTTGTTTCCCGCAGGATGACCGCAGAAGCCGCCTTGCGCCTGCGTTCATCACCAAGGGCAGCATAGTGCTTTTTCGTCGTGTTGACATCTTTGTGTCCGAGAACATCGGCGACAAGATATATATCGCCGGTTTCCTTATAGAGATTCGTGCCGTAAGTGCTGCGCAGCTTATGAGGCGTAATATGCTTATTGGGCGTTACCGCTGATGCATATTTGCGCACAAGGTCCTCAACTGTACGCACGCTGATACGTTTTCGCTGAGAGGAGAGGAAGAGTGCGTTTTCATGGCCGGGCAGAGGCACCATCTGTTTCCGGGTAATTTCAAGATAATCTGTCAGTGCCTTTTCGACTTCAGGGCCAAAATAGACATACATCTGGCTGCCGCCTTTGCGGGTAACCTTAATAGAATCGTTTTTAAAATCCACATCATTCAGATCAAGGCCGACACACTCCGAAACACGAATGCCGGTTCCCAGAAGAAGCGTCATCAGCGCCAGATCGCGGAACTTTGTTTTTTCATAATATACTTTGCGCTGTCCGCGAAGTTGACTGCCGCAGTTTTCGACGAAATCAAGCAGAGAGGCTACCTCGTCCACATCCAGACGTATAATTGCCTTCTCATGGAGCTTGGGCATGGATACAAGCTGTGCAGGATTATTTTTAATAGACTGATGCTTATAGTAGTAATTATAAAAGCTTCTCAGAGAGGACATTTTCCGTGCCAGACCTTTTTCTGTATTGACAATCATTTTATCGTCCGAATCGTAGAGCTTTAAATATTCCTGATATTCCTCAATATCTACGGGGAGCAGACGGTCCAGATCGTCAAGCGAGAAGTCCTTAAGCGTGTAGTTTTTGTATACCGGATTATTTTCAATCAGATAATTAAAAAAGACCCGCAGATCATATGCATAGGAAATCCGCGTTTTCGATGATGTTGTCGGTTCAATGGCCCGGAAATAATCTCTGGCAAAGTCCGGAAGCTCTGAAAGAACCTTGCGAAGCTTTGCCGTATTTTCGATATTCATTTTTTCGTGATAGGTTAATGTTTCCATAAATCAAATCAGACCTCATTTCATCATGCAGCGATGCAGGCATCGTTTAACGTTATTTCAGGCACTTGAGTTATTATAACATAAATATGGGCATTTTGTCTACATCTTCGCAATAAATCTGTATTTGGCGCAGAGATTAATCACTGCTTCTTCTCAAGGACTTTCTGCCATTTTCAAAGACTTTTTAATAAATTGTTCATTTTGTTTACATAATATTTTTATGTCAACTTTATTAATCATTGCATACTTATGTACTTATATTATACCTGTACACATGCATAGTTGTCCTCATTCTTCACTTTTGCTTTAGAGATGTATCCGTATAATGATATGATAATCAATCATATTATAATTATCATATAATTAATAATTATAATATAATTAATAATCATCATATAATTAATAATCATATCATTATTAATTAATACAGATTAATACAGCAAATCAGGCTGCGCATATATGCAGCCTGATTTGCTGTATCGAATTTAAATTCACTTATTTTATGCCTGCTTTGTTTATTCGGTTCTCAGCGCTGTTACAGGATCACTTTTTGCCGCCTTTTTCGATGGGATCAATCCGCCAAGCATTGTCAGTAAAACGCTTAAAAGCACTAAGATCACTGCCGGAACAACCGGCAGCACCGCGCTGATGTCATTGGTACCTGCCAGATGATGGATCAGCGCATTTCCCGGAATTAAAAGAAGCAGACTGATACCGATGCCAAGCAATCCGGCGCAAAGTCCGATAATGACCGTCTCTGCGTTAAATACCTGAGAAACGTTTCTCTTGGAAGCGCCGATGGCTCTTAAAATACCGATTTCTTTCTGACGTTCCAGTACGCTGATATAGGTAATGACACCGATCATGATCGAGGATACGATCAGTGAAATTGCCACAAAAGCGATGAGTACATAGCTGATAATGTCTACAATATCCGTCACCGAGGACATTAACGTTCCTACAACGTCTGTATAAGTAATGACCTGCTCCTCTTTTCCCTCAGCCTCCATACGGCTATTGTAATCATCCAGCAATGCCACGACGCCTTCCTTGCTTTCAAAATCCTTCGGGTAAATATTGATCCCGCTTGGATTATCAAAATCCACATAGCCAAGCTTTTGAAGATTGCCGTCGTAGGAGGCATTTTGTGTCGTGCTCATGGACATTAAAAGCTCCATCAGCTCATCTCCGTCCATATTCATCTGAAAGGCATCCGCAAAAGCATCTGCATCAATATTTAAAGCAGCCTCCATGCTGGCGCCGATCTGTGAAAGCGCCTGTTCCATAGCGCCCTGCATTCCGGATGCAAGCTGGTTCATCACCTGGCTCATCGCCGATGTGATCTGCCCTTCAAGTGCCTGACTGAGCGCCGAGCCATAGGAGCCTGCCGCACTTTGTATATAGCTCTCAATCGCACCGCCGACCTGCTGTTCCAGCGCATCCATATCGATCACCGCAGCCAGCCCTGAGGCAAGGCGCTGCTGTCCGTCCTCAGAAGCCAGATAATCGAGAAAATATTCGCCCATCCGGCTGGGGTCCGGAAGCCCTGAGGCGACGGCATACTGCTGGTAGCCTGAAGCAAGATCGCTTCCGAGCTTTGAGAGCTGGTCGTTGGTGATTGTAATCTCGCTGGCACTCTGGAAAATTCTGGCCGACCAGGCATTTAATTTTTCCTGAGCCTGAGGCGTTGCCAGATATTCCAAAAGATATTCGTCAAAACGGTCAGGGTCCGTGTAACCCATTTCTGCGATATACTGTGAGAAGCCTGCCATAACATCCTGAACAAGCTGGCTGAGCTGTTCGGTCGTTACGGTGACTGCGGCATTATTGGCTTCAAGGATTTCCCGGATATTTTGCTCAAGGACGCTCCAGGCGCTTTCCGTGCCAAGATAGGTCAGAAAATCCTGTGTCAGCCCGGAATAATCGGCTTCCGGATGTGCTGCCGCATAAGACTGATAGCCTTCAAGAAGGCCTGAGGCAAGCTGGCTCAGCCCGTCCGCAGAAACAGATACATTCAGACCGCCAAGCATATCTCCCATGGAAATCTGCGGCATATCCGGCAGCTCTACGGAAATGCCGTCCAGGTTAATAAGCCCTGACAGATCAAGATTTCCTGCGGCCGAATTAAACGCATCCGACAGGCTAAAGGAACCGGAGAGCGCCTCTGAAAAGGCATCATCGTCAAATGAAAAGGCATTTTCAATGGCATCCTCATCCACAGTGACCAGAGAATCCATATCAAATTCCTCATCACTCTCCGCTCCAAACGCTTCATCCGTAAATACATCGACACCGGGATTTTCAAGCTGGCTTTGAACAATCTCACTGTCCCGGGCGATTTCGGCGACATGCCCGGTCAGCATCGGCGTGTAGCCGATGCCCATTTTCAGAGCAGATGCACTGGCGCCTTCAGCAGGCTGTACAATACCGACAATTGTCAGGTCCTCGCCATTTGCTACAAGGTCTGCCATGTAGTCTGCATCATCCGTTTTATCAACCCAAACCCCGTATTCACTGTCATACGCATAATAATCCGATGCCGCGACCAGCTTAAAGGCCGTTCCTAAAATATCCTCATAGCTGTAATCCATCTGTTCCAGAGGGGTCTCAACATTTTCCTCGTTAATAAACTGCTGAACCATCTCATCCAGCTCAAGCGGGTCTCTCAGCCCCAGCGTATACAGTAAAAAATCACTGACACCGCCGCCGGAAGTAAGTACAAGAACACACTCATTGTAAGCAGACGGCCAGCGACCGGCCTTAACTTCGTACTGGTTCTCATAAAGGCCTGCATTTTCCGGCATTTCAAAAAAGACATCCGTACTCATCATCGATGATACCATGCTGCTGGAGCTTGCAGAAGAACCAATACCAAGCGCATCAAAGGACTGATCCGGATGCACCTGACGGATACCGCTGTCATTTTCTTTATAGATTTGAGGAACGGCTTCATATGTATACTCCACAGCATTTGTATACTGCTCGATGCCGCTCTCTCCGCTGTCAAAATAGGCCTTTAAAGAAGCCAGATCATTGGAATCCATCGTGGAAAACATATTGGCAACCATTTCCACTACATGAACATCCCCATCCTCCCTGGACGTTTTACTGCTGTCATTACTTACAAGCATGGATGTCATATCCAGTCCGGTGCTTTGAATCTGGAGCGGATATTCGGACAACGTATCTTCTTCGACATGCTGAATGTAATCGTTAACACCTGTGGACAGCGACAGGATTAAGGCAATGCCGATAATACCGATCGATCCGGCAAATGATGTCAGCAATGTCCGTGCTTTTTTTGTCCTCAGGTTATTAAAGCTCAATGACAATGCCGTGAGAAAGGACATCGACGACCGCCCCATATTTTTATGCGCCGGAGGCGCCAGATTTGCGTCATCAACTATGTAAGGGTCCGAATCTGAGCGTATCCTTCCGTCACGAAGATTTACGATCCTTGTGGCATATTCCCCGGCCAGCTCCGGATTATGGGTGACCATAACGACAAGCCGGTCCTTTGCCACAGTCTTGAGCAACTCCATCACCTGAACGCTTGTGTCGCTGTCCAGTGCTCCGGTCGGTTCGTCTGCCAGCAAAATATCCGGATCATTCACAAGTGCACGGGCAATCGCCACACGCTGCATCTGCCCGCCGGACAGCTGATTCGGCTTTTTGTGTATCTGCTCTCCTAACCCTACCTCTTCCAGAGCTTTTTTAGCTCTTTGCGTGCGCTCGGCTTTTCCGATACCGGAAATGGTCAGAGCCAGCTCCACATTGGCAAGGATCGTCTGATGCGGAATCAGGTTGTAGCTTTGAAATACAAATCCGATTGTATGATTTCGATAAGAATCCCAGTCTCTGTCTCTGTACTTTTTTGTGGAAATACCGTTAATAATCAGATCACCGCTGTCATAACGGTCCAACCCGCCGATAATATTTAAAAGTGTGGTCTTTCCGGAGCCGCTGGGGCCGAGAATCGCAACAAACTCGTTATCCCGGAGATTTAAGCTCACATCATCAAGCGCTTTTTGGACGAGGCTTCCGGTTCGATATTCTTTATGAATGTTTTTAATCTGAAGCATATATCCTTCTCCTTTTAAATCATTTATGGAAAATACCGTTTTCCAAAAGAATCCTGCACAGCAGGATTCTCCGCCTGCGGCGGGTCGCATAAGCGATATTTTCATCTTCGCCGCAGTGCGATCCAAAGCAAAGCTTTTTATTTGCATAGGAACGATCGGATAGGGGAAGATTCCTTCCCCCACCCGATCATCGCGGATGCCTCGCTCATCTCGCGGCATTGCCACTCGATGACCGTTGCCCGTCGGATGCCCGCCCGTGCAAGCACGGCGGTCGTCCGACGGGCGTATCGCGCAAATAAAAAATCGTCTACCCCTAAGTATAGACGATTTTATAAGGTCATTCAACCCAAAGTAATGATTAAATTTTTCTGAATTGTATAAAAAATTTAAAAATTCGCATTTTCCAGTTTTACAAGAAGCTCCTGGAAATATGCCGGCAGCGGCGCTTCAAATTCCATATAGGCCCCTGTTGTCGGATGAATAAAGCCAAGCACACGGGCGTGAAGCGTCTGTCCTTCCAGGCGGAACGGGCATTTTGACGGCCCGTAAACGGTATCGCCAAGAAGCGGATGGCCAATGCTTGCCATATGCACACGAATCTGATGGGTCCGTCCGGTTTCAAGCGTACATTCAATGTGTGTATATTTGCCAAACCGATGGAGGACACGGTAATGTGTAACCGCAGGACGGCCGTTTTTCTCATTGACCGCCATCTTTTTCCGATCCACCGGCGACCGCCCGATCGGTGCGTTGACTGTCCCGGTGTCCTCACGGAAATTATTATAAACAATCGCCTCATAGCGGCGCGTAATGGAATGTTCTTTAAGCTGCTGTGCAAGGCTTAAATGCGCCCGATCATTTTTGCAGATCACAAGAACGCCGGTCGTATCTTTATCAATACGATGGACGATCCCGGGGCGCAAAACACCGTTGATTGCCGAAAGCTGATCACGGCAGTGATACATGACCGCATTGACAAGGGTATGGCTTTCATGACCGGCACTTGGATGAACGACCATATTTTTCGGCTTATTGACCAGAAGGACATCCGCATCCTCATAAAGAATATCCAGTTCAATATTTTCCGGCACAATATCAGGCACTTCAGGCTCTGGCAGGTGCACACAGATTTTCTGTCCCGGGGCGACCTTAAAATTAGCCTTTACCGGGCGGCCGTCTGCCAGCACTGCCTGATCCTTGATCTGTTTTTGAAAAAACGAGCGTGAATACTCGGGAAAGCTTTCGCTTAAATACTTATCAATGCGCACACCGTTCTGATTTTCATCAACGACCACAGCAAGCCCGGTTCTGGCAAGCTCATCTTCTCCATCCAGCAGCAATTCATCCGGCTTTGTCATGATGCTCCTCCTGTGTATTAGACGGCGCTTCCACGGATGCGGACGCATTTTTCTTTTTTCCGATAAAGGAAAAATCATCTTCTTTGTATTTAAATACAAACAGCAGCAAAAAGAACACTGCCGAACAGGTGATATAAATATCCGCCACATTAAAAATAGGAAAATCGATCAGCTTAAAATAAAAGAAATCAATCACATAGCCCCGAAAAATCCGGTCGATAAAATTTCCAAGTGCTCCGGCAAGACAGACAAGCACCGGCAGGCGCAGTAAAAGGTACGAACGTTTTTGCGGAATCCGGCTGTAAAACCAAAGCAGTCCCACAGCGATAATGACCGTAAGAACATAAAAAAATATCTGCTGGCCTTTAAAAATGCCAAAGGCCGCCCCTGTATTTTCAAGATAATGCAGTTCAAAAACACCGTCCCACAAAACGATCGGAGACTTGCCCATCAAATGTGCCGCCGCAAGCCATTTCGTCCACTGGTCAAAAAGGATCAGAAGAACAACCGCCAGAAGCGGCCCTATATATTTTTTCAGTTTCATAAATTATGATGTCTCCTTCAGGTTACAGTTTTTCCGTATGGCAGTTCTTAAGCCGCAGTGCTTTTCAGGTAGCGCCAATAGCAGCGGCGCCAAGCAAAAGCTCTGAATCTGTGACTGTCCGGTCGATCACACCGCATCCGGCCGGTGAAAGCAAAATAAACTTGATTGCTCCGGCCTCCATTTTTTTATCAAGCTTTGTCGCTGCAACGATCGCCTTTGCAGACAGCGGATGGTCTTTTGGTAAAGCCACCGGCAGATCAAAGGACGCAAGCGCTGCCAAAATATCATCAAACATCGCTTCATCAATGCCGCCGCGCATCTGTGAGATTCTGGCCGCACCGACCATACCAAGTGCCACACACTCTCCGTGAAGCAGTGAAAAATTTTCAAGCTTTTCGACTGCATGTCCAATCGTATGTCCGAAATTTAACAGTGCCCGTTCTCCCTGTTCCTTCGGGTCATGCTCCACAACCTGCCCTTTGATGACGCAGCTTTTATAAACAAGCCGGGCCAGCACCTGTGTGTCCCGCTCCATGATCTGTGTCCGATGCGCCTTAATCCACTGATAATAATCCATATCACGGATCAGACCGTGCTTGATAATCTCACCCATTCCGGACGCAAACTGACGGGCGCTCAGCGTTTTAAGCGCGGAAAAGTTCATATAGACAAGCCGGGGCTGGTGAAAAGCTCCAACCATGTTTTTATAGGCATTAAAATCAACCCCGGTCTTTCCGCCGATACTGCTGTCTACCTGCGCCAGAAGGCTTGTAGGCACCTGAATAAAATCAATACCTCTCAGGTAGGTCGCCGCCGCGTAGCCGGTAAGATCGCCGACAACACCGCCTCCAAGGGCAACGAGCAGGTCCTTGCGGTCAAAATGTGCCAGAATCAGACGTTCATACAAATCCTGCACCGTAGACAGCGTCTTGCTCGCTTCCCCTTCCGGAAAAACAAAATCGATTACTTCACGGGCCGCCGGTGCAAAAAGGCGTTTGAGCGTATCCATATACAGGGCCGCAACCCGGCTCTCACTGACAATACATACTCTGCGTGTCTTAAGATTTAAAAAATCTGCCGCCGGAAGAAGACCGTCAAAATTTTCGGAAAATATAATATCATAAGCGGGACCCTTAGGATCCCGCACAGTCAGTCTGTCCATCATTGATTTTTTTCTCCGCTCTCAGATTCATCGCCAAAAAGACTGGCCAGATCATTGATCTGAATATCGTCATCCAGCGTTTCATCCTCATCATCCGTCTCTGCCTCATGCTTTTTGGTATCTGACGGAGTATCCTGGAACTGTACCCGCGCATTAACAGCCTCTGTGTTTTGGGCAACCTGCTGTTCCAGTCCTGAAAAAGCATCCAGGGATGCGATCTCAATATTAAAGGACTCGCTGCCAAGCAAATCTACCTGAGCCTGTGCCAGTGCCTTATACTGCGCGCGGTAGCTCTCATACTGCTGAAGCAGCTCGACCGTCTTGGCGCGGATATGATCCAGCTCGATCTTGGCATCTGCCACGATGGACTGCGCTTTTAAAACGGCTTCCTGCTCGATTACAGTGGCATTGGTCTTGGCAGAAGAAATCGTCTCCTCAGCGGTCTGTTCGGCAAGCACCAATGCTTTCTGGAGGGACTTCTCAATGCTGCGGTAATGGTTGATGCCGTCATTTAATGTGCCAACCTTATCCTTAAGCTCCATATTTTCTCTGTACAGCATTTCATAATCTGATGTCAGCGTGGAAAAAAAGCTGTCCACGTCTGCTTTGGAATAACCCATGCCGCTCTTAAATGTTTTTCCCTGAATATCTACTGGTGTAAGCATAAAAATAACCTCCCAAATTCAAAATGCTCCGGTGTGCCGTCCGGTCATACATTCAGCCGGAAAGCGGACATATCCACCTTCGAGGATGCACTGCTCCCGAGAACACTTTCCATATCTCCGGAAATATCAATTCCGGCAGGTGTGACGATAAAAATATAGCTGGACACCTTCTGAATGTTTCCGGACATGGCATAGCACGCGCCCGAAACAAAATCAATGATCCGCTGGGCGACATCCACATCAATACCCTCAAGATTGACCACAGCGGCCTTTCCTGATAAAAGCTCATCGCAAATCTCACTGCTGTCCTCAAATGTGGCCGGCTTCTGAATGGAAACCTCCATTCCTGAACCGCGCACCGCAGGATGCTTCATCGGCACAATCTTACTGCGGGCGGCGCTTCTGGAAGCGCTCCCTGAGGCGGCTGACGATGTGCTGTACCCGGACGTGCCTGAGGCATAATCCTTGTCTCTGGAAATCTCCGGCTCCGGCTCTGCTGATGATTTTGTGTGGCTCCTGAAGGAGGATGTCTTTTTGCGCTTGGGCGCCGGCTCTTCTTCATAGTTGTCCTCATAATCATCTGCGAGATCATCTGTATAATCATCGGAAAATTCCTCGTCGTAATCCTCCTCATAATCATCATCGTTGAGACGCATCATATTTAAAAATTTATCTAATCCTTTACCCATTGAATCTAATCTCCTAACTTATATAATTTCTTGCGCCAAAGATACCTGTACCGACCCGCACCATCGTCGCGCCCTCTTCAACGGCCACTTCATAGTCGCCGGTCATACCCATGGACAAGACATTCATATTAACATTATCAATGTTTTTACTTTTTATGTCAACAGCTAAATTTCTTAAATTTTTAAAAAACGGACGGCTCTGCTCCGGGTCCTCAGTAAATGGCGCAATGGTCATTAAGCCCTGAATACGGATATTGGGCATTTGCGCGATTTTTTCGATCACGTCAGGCAGCTGATACGGTGAAACGCCAAACTTGCTTTCTTCCCCGGATACATTGACCTCCACAAGGATATTGGCAGTCGTTTGCCGCTTCTGTGCCTCCTCCTGGATTTTTGCGGCCAGCTCCACAGAATCCACCGAGTGAATGAGCTCTGCCCGCCCGACAATATATTTTACTTTATTTTTCTGCAGATGGCCGATCATATGCCAGTGCAGCGGCTGAGTCAGCGTATCCATCTTCATGGTCAGTTCCTGAACCTTATTCTCCCCAAAGCAGTCCATGCCGGCGGCAATGGCACACTCCAGGTCCTGCACAGGCTTTGTCTTTGATACAGCAATCAGCGTCACCTCCGACGGGTCGCGGTGGCTTCGCTCGCATGCCATCCGGATGCGTGCCTTAACATGTGCGATATTTTCAAAAATCTCCTTCATTCTTTCATCCATGGCCGAACCTTCATTCATGATCGAAACAGCTCCTTCCTGCTTTTAATATATGATCTGATCTTCATTGACCTGGGCGGCATTAAGGATAATGCGGTCATAAAGTGCAACGCCATAGGCCGTGTCATCTTCAACGATACAGTATTCATCATTTTGATAGAGAATATCTACGATACGGAAGATCGCATATCCCTGGTTAATATTATAGACGCCGGTCAGATTTCCCGTGGCGCCGATACGGTAAGTATCTGAGGAGTCGGGCTTGCCGATCGTATCTCCCATTTCAAAATCGGATGTATCGACATAGCAAAACGCCTCATCCTTCGCATAAATCTCGATTTTATCCAGCGTTGCGTTAAGCTCTCCCGAGCTGTCATAGGTATATCTGTAAAAGCCTTCCTCGCTTGTATCCTCATCAGTGACCAGATAGTCCACAGGAATCTTGTAAAATTCCTTTTCAGTCACTGCGGATGTGGGTATCTTTAAGCCCTCCGCAGAGCTTTCGATCAGCTCGATGTCGATATAGCGGTCGGCAATATAGCGCACCATATATTTAGAAAGGCTTAAAAGGGCATAATTGCTCTCGCCGTTGGAAAATATCTCAACATTGGTGCTGGTTTCGATATTATCCTTTGAAAAGCGCACTGTAACAGCTTCCCTGTCGGACAAGGACTTTGCCTGCTCCGGTGTCAGCTTGATGACAATGGACCAGTTATCGTCCGTGATCAGCTTATATGCCACACTGCCCGCATCCAGCCACTGATCGGGAACAATCTGATATTTTTCATAATTATTGGAATTAAACATATCATCCGTAATATCATCCTTTGTCAGCCCTTCCATGCCGTCATAGGTATAGCTGACGATCCCGCTTTTGTCAGACGCTACGCTCTGATAGGTCCCGCTGCTTGTCTGAAGGGATGAAATATTATGGCTGCTGATTGCCTCGGATATTTGATTTTGCAGGTCATATTTAAATGTATACAGATCGGAATAGCTGCTATCGTCATAGTTGGACGTATACAGGGAGATAATGCGGCTTAAATCGGTATAATTCTGGGAATTAAAATCTGAGAAATCACCGCCGCTGCCCCCATCCTGAGATGTTCCAAGAACATACACGCTGCCGTCCTTTGCAACCTTTTCTCCGTTGCCCACATAAAAATTAATGGTTCCGGAGGTGGTTGTGTTCACCAGCTCCTCACTGCGCAAAATAATTCCTGTAAAATAACCGTTATCTACAATGGAGCCGCGCTGGACTTCCACAACAGAATATTGATCTCTGCCAATATACAAAATAACACTGATCACCATATAAATCAATATGATCAAAAAAACGACCGTACCAATATTGATATTCAGCCTCCGGCGGCGTTTTTGTCCGTTTTGCGGCGAATCCTGCGCCGCTGGCTGCGTATTCGGGGATGTTGTCATAGGCTCACTCCTTTTTTGTATACTCCCGGGCGTCTGCTGTATCCAGCAGCTTCAGCTTTGAACCGTTCATATAGGTACAGCAATCCCCCTGGATGATCCCGCGCTCCTCAAGAAGGTCATGAAACTGTGCCAAAAGCTTCCACCAGCTTTCGCCCCAGTTACAGAAGCAGGCATCTGCCTCAGGGATGCGCGAAAACAGGCGCTCAATGACCATGTCCGGCCGGACGTATTCAAGAAAAGCCGCCGCCCTTAAAAGATATTCGTCTTTGGAGCAGATTTTCAATGTGCCGGAGCGATACGCTTCTTCCATCGGAGAATGCCTGGCAATATACAATGAATGGAGCTTTACCATCTGTACCGGAAGCACCGATACGATCTTTGCTGTCTCGATGCAGTCATCGATGGTATCTCCGGGAAGATTTAAAATGAGATGCGTACAGACCGTAAAACCGTAATTTGCAATTCTTAAAACGGCGTCGATAAACTCCGCCAGCCCATGTCCGCGGTGGATTGCTTTAAGCGTATGGTAATTTGCCGTCTGAAGCCCAAGCTCCAGATGGATGTGAAGCTCATGGCTTTGTGAAAAAGCGGCAAGCTGACCAAGAAGCTCATCACTGATACAGTCCGGCCGGGTCGAAATCGAAATTTCCACAACGCCGGCAACCAAGGCCGCTTCCTCCATATATGCCAGAAGCTTCGGCAGGGGAAGAAATGTATTCGTATAGTTTTGAAAATAGGCGATAAATTTATGGGCTTTATATTTATTTTCAATATGCTGCTTATTGGCAAGAAGCTGACTGGTCACACTCATCCGGGCATCCTGCGCCTCAAAGCCGGCGCCGGCATCCGCGCAGAACGTACAGCCCGCACCTTCAAGACGGTTCGGACATGTCAGCGCAAGATTGACCGGAAGCTTATACACCTTCTCACCATAAGTCTGTTTTAGATAATCTGAATACGTTTTGTATCTTTGTATATTCATTGTTTATGTTCACTCCGATGTCAAAGGCTCTGTCACCGCAAAGGTTATCCGGCAACCATGTTCCGCCCTTCATTATATACGTTTTTTTTTAAGAAGAAAAGCTTTTTCGCATAAAAACTTTGATTAAGTGCATACTACCTATTGAATATCAGTCATTATTCAGCCAGGTTTGCATTGTGTTTGGCATTGCCAAACCGCAGCCAATATTAAGCAACAGGAGGTATACACATGAAAAGAAACTGGCTTGATGTTCTGGCGCTGATCCTTGTGATCATCGGCGGTATTAACTGGGGCCTTGTAGGCTTTTTCAAATTTGACCTTGTAAGCTTTATTTTTGGCGATTTATCCATGGTCACACGCATTATATTTGCCATTGTCGGCATTGCTGCGATCTATTCGATCGTCCTGTTCTGGAAGCTTAAAACAGAGGACTAAAAAAATGCCGTACACTGTCGGAATTAAAGCAGCGTACGGCATTTTTAACCTTTGTTGTAGAATCGCGCATTATAAAGAAATCACGATCTTGTCCTTAAATTCATCTGGAATATTTTCCGCATCAATGGAAATGCTGATGATGAAATCAACGTTAAACGAATTGGAAATTTTTTCGAGCTGTGTCAGTACATAGCCGACATAATCCTCCGTTACCAGTGAGATGCTTAAAAAGCTGTCCAGATACATTGCTTCAAGATCGTGATCCTGAGAGATCAGCCCGCAAACAAAACCCAGGAAGCTGTCATAATTGTCAATGGGAAAATCCTTGACATTGATCAGGCGGATTCTGTTGCTGAGTTCGTACATATGTTTATTATTTTTATCGAGGTAGACAATGTTGCCGCTGGAAGTTTTTATGGCATCATTGACTTTCTGAATAAGATATTTTGTTTTTCCTTTTCCTTTTACACCTGAAATAATTTGTATCATAGTACTCTCCTCCTAGTGTTACAATTTTTATATATGTTCTTTGAGAGATTTTCTCTCATCGGATATATAATATACATCAATTATAGTACAGAATACACAAAAACACAATCACTTTTTCTGAATTATTGATAATAAATTACTCATTTGTTGATACAATTCCGGCTTATCCGAACACCCCAGGATCAGCGCGGTATAAGTGTTTCCTCCGGCATCCTCGGCAAGTACCATCAGGCATGTTCCGGCATTTCCCGTAGTCCCTGTCTTTCCGCCAAGGATCGTGATCCCTTCCGGCGGATCATAGTAGTCGGCCAGGTAAAGGTTGGTCGTGTCGAATGTGGAGCTGACCGTCTCCCCGGCGGCGTTGGTATAATATACGGTGTAGGAAGACTGACGGATGGCATCCCGGAAAACATCATATTCCATACATGCCTTAAACATCAGGTACAGATCATAGGCACATGTCTCATGTCCGTCGGCGTCCAGGCCGCAGGCGTTGACAAAATGCGTATGTGTGGCGCCAAGGCTTTTGGCCCGCTCATTCATCTGCTGTGCAAAGGCTTCGATCGAACCGGACATATAAATGCCAAGAGCATTGGATGTGTCATTGCCGGAATAAATGAGCATCCAGTAAAGCATATCGCGGACCGAAATCGTATCGCCGGCCTGAAAGCCGGCCATCTGCGCCTCCGGATTGTCAATATCGATCATCTCTGCGGTAATCGTGATCGTATCATCAAGGTTGCCCTGTTCCAGGACAAGCAGCGCTGTCATCAGCTTTGTCAGGCTGGCCGGAGCCAGCGGCTCATAAATATTTTTATAGTAGAGCGGCGCGTTTGTGCCTTCATCCATCAAAAGTGCGGCAGGCGCCGATATAGCGGTATCTCCGATGGAAGCTTCATTATCCGCCGCAGAAACCACAGCCAGGTCTGCGGCAAAGCCTTCTGCCATCGAAGGCTCTACGAGACTGAGCACATCGGAGCTGCCAAGGATGTCCATCTCTGAGTATTTGTTCAGCAGTGTGTCCGCAGAAGACTGGCATCCGCACAGCATCACGGCCGCCGCACAGGCGGCAATCAAAACCCGGGCTTTCATTTATAAAACTCCCGCCATTCCAGATCGCCACGGTCCAGTGCTTTAATCAAAAGCTCTGCGGTTGCCAGATTTGTGGCGATCGGGATATTATGCATATCACACAGCTTGACGATCTCATGGACATTCGGTTCGTGGGACTGGGCATTCATCGGGTCCCTCAAAAAGATCAGAAGGTCGATATTATTGTGCTCGATCTGAGCGCCCAACTGCTGCTCACCGCCAAGAGGGCCCGGTAAAAACTTGTGTATATTTAAATTGGTCACCTCTTCGATGGTTCTTCCTGTCGTTCCTGTGGCATATAACTCATGTTTGCTTAAAATTCCTCTGTAAGCAATGCAGAAATTCTGCATCAGCTTCTTTTTTGCATCATGTGCAACTAATCCGATATTCATACAATATCTACCTCCTGTTTCTTTGTAATCCCACATTTAAAACCAAACCAATACCTATAAAGTTGGCCATCAATGAACTCAGGCCATAGCTGACGAAAGGAAGCGGCAGACCGGTATTTGGCAAAATCGCCGTCGCCACACCGATATTTACAAATGCCTGAAAGGAAATGATTGCCGCCATACCGCTGGCAATGAGCCGTCCGGTCATATCCGCGGCATCTCTTGCAATCAGCAGACATTCGATCACGACAAACAGCAGCAGGCCGATCACGATACAGCTTCCAACAAAGCCCAGCTCTTCTCCGAGAACGGCAAAAATAAAGTCTGTCTGCGGCTCCGATATAAAATCACCGCCCTTAACCGAGGTCAGTGTATTATTATTCAGACCTTTGCCTGTAAGCATACCGGAACCAATAGCCATGACCGAATTATACTGCTGGGCATAGGTCGTGAGCAAATATTCCGATGGGTTCAGGAAGGTCATAATACGCGTCTGCTGATAATCATCCAAAAGCACCTGGAACGGCTGAGTGACGTACCACAAAAACAGGCCGCCCAGCGGAATGACCGTCACCAGTATCCCGCCAACGATCTTAAAGCTTAAGCCGCCGACAAACATCAGTACGCAGAACATAAATAAAAATACAAGTGTCGTCGATAGGTCCGGCTCTTCCAGGATCAACACCAGCGGGACAATATACAGTATGCCTGTGATCATGATCGTAGAAAAACGGCTGATGCGGTCCTTATTGTCACTGATAAACTTTGCAAAAATGATCAGCATAAAAATCTTGGCAAATTCCGAAGGCTGCAATGTTCCAAAGCCGCCAAGAGAAAACCAGCGTGTCGCTCCGTTCACATTCATCCCAAGAAATAAAACAGCCACAAGCATGACTATATTAATAGCATACAAAATCCACTGGAAATTTGCAATAAAATTATAATCAATTAACGAAAAAAATATCATTACCGCCAGTCCGACGCACACACCCATAATCTGCTTTTCCGTAAATCCGTCCGCGGCACTATTGATGGTCAGCACACCGATGACACTTAAGGCCAGTACGACCAGGACAAGCTTTATATCATATTTTCTGAAATCATATTTTAGTAAGCCATGTAAAAAATATTTAAATCGCTTTATCATAGTTCTCCTGTAAATGTAAGGGCTTCGCTTCCCGCAAGGGCACACGGGCCACCAGCGACGGTGCGCTCTGAGCGTGTTCGGGAGCCTGAACAATTTCAATATCGATTTTACAAGTATCTACTTCCACATATTTAGCCAGGACACTGCGCATGTCCTGACGGATATTTTCAATAAGCGCCGGGCTTAAGCCTGCCCTGTCCGAGACAAGGACGGCCATCAGCCGCTCTCTGGCGATATTGCCGGAAGCTCGTCTGTGAAAAAAACGCCAGAATTTCATTGACAAAACCTCCTTAAACGACTCTGCTAAAAAGGCTTTGTAATCGGTAACGGACACCTCGCTTACATTTATATGTAATCATGGGAACCTCTTTACCAAGAATCCTGTCACATATATCCCGATAAGCCTGTCCGGCCATCGTATCGGTTCCGACCAGAGGCTC
>CASFBR010000131.1 GCA_949292795.1 uncultured Eubacteriales bacterium | reverse complement strand
GGATTGGCCGTCTTGCAGCTGATCTTGCTGATCAGACGCTCCAGATCATAGACCGGATTTAAATATTCACGAATCTCATCACGGTTGATCAGCTCTGTGTTGATCTCTTCAATCGCATCCAGGCGGCGTTCGATCTGCTTTTTATCAATAAATGGCTGCTCGATCCATGTTCTTAAAAGCCGGGCGCCCATAGCTGTTTTTGTCTTGTCCAAAACCCACAAAAGCGAGCCCCGCTTTTGTTTTTCCCGCAGCGTTTCCAGAAGCTCAAGATTTCTGCGGGTGGAGCTGTCAATGATCATATAGCGGCTGGAATTATACGGTGTAATATGGGTCAGATGTACAAGGGCATTTTTCTGCGTTTCATATAAATACTGTAAAAGTGCCCCCGCTGCGATCACGCCCACCGGGTAGTCTTTAAGCCCAAGCCCATCCAGAACAGACACCTTAAAATGACGTTTCAGCCGTTCCTGGCACTGTTCCTCGTCAATATACCATGCTTCCAGCACAGACACAGCGATGTGCATCCGGTCGCGGACCTCGTCAAGGCTGGTGCCGCTCATGCAAAAGGAGTCATTGTGGATAATCTCCGCCGGCGCAAACTTCGTGATTTCATCCATGAGCTTTTTGCCGGAATCCACCTCCGTTACATAGTAGTCCCCGGTGGAAACATCCGCCAGCGATATGCCAAACCGGTCGTCCATATAAATAATGCACATGAGATAATTATTTTTCGTCTCGTCCAAAGCCTGCATACTCAGATTCGTCCCCGGCGTGACAATGCGGATCACTTCCCGCTTGACGATCCCCTTGGCCTGCTTCGGGTCCTCCATCTGTTCACAGATAGCCACCTTATAGCCGCGGGAAACAAGCTTGTTTAAATACCCGTCAACCGCGTGATAAGGAATACCGCACATAGGCGCGCGTTCCTCCTGGCCGCAGTCCTTTCCCGTCAGCGTGATCTCCAGCTCCCGGGATGCGGTAATGGCATCGTCAAAAAACATTTCGTAAAAATCGCCCAGACGGTAAAAAAGAATACAGTCTTTATACTGCTCCTTCGTCTTTACATACTGCTGCATCATCGGTGTTAATGGTGCCATGTTTTAAAGCTCCTTCTCTTTTGTCTCCAAAAAGGGATACCGGAAAACGTCTTTGTTTTCCGATACCCCCACTCGTTGTATCATACATTAAACATTAAATCGCCGTAGGTCGGGAACGGCCACTCCTTCTCGTCCACGATCCGCTCCAGCGCATCGGCAGGCGTCCGAAGCTGCTTCATCGCCGGGCACACTTCATCCCGGTAGGCCACTGCCCGCTCCTTAAAATTCTCAAAGGAAGCCGCATGGCGCACGCTTGCTTCAAGCTTAATGAGCGCGTCATTCATTGCCTTAAGTCCATTGGAGCAGTCGGACATGACAATACGCTGAACACTGGCGTCATAGCCGGCCGTTTCCACACCGTGAATGGAATCGGCTACGGTTGTTGTATATTTGATCACCGCAGGAATGATCTCCTTCTTGGCCATATCGATCATTGTGCGCGCTTCAATATTGATGGCCTTGGCATACATCTCATAGGCCACTTCCTCACGGGCTGCAAGCTCCACCCGGGTCATAACGTTATGGCGTTCAAACAGCTCGATACTTTTCGGGTCTGTCAGACAGCCGGCGGCATCCACCATATTGGTAATATTTGGAAGTCCGCGGCGGGCAGCCTCGGCAACCCACTCCTCGGAATAGCCGTTGCCGTTGAAGATGATCCGTATATGCTCGCTCACCCATTTTTTTATCAAATCATGGGCCGCCATCTCCACGTCCTCGGCCTGCTCAAGAATATTCGCAGCCTGGCGCAGTGTCTCGGCAACGATCGTATTTAAAACAATATTCGCATCGGCAATGGAAGCGGACGAGCCGACCATGCGGAACTCAAATTTATTGCCGGTAAACGCAAACGGCGACGTACGGTTTCGGTCTGTGGCATCCATCTTAAATTTCGGCACCGAGGATACGCCGATATTCGCGTTTGTCCCTTCCTTGGAGCTGGTCGCCTCGCCTTTTTCGCACAGCTGATTTAAAACATCCTCAAGCTGCTCCCCGAGGAATACGGAAATGATCGCCGGCGGCGCTTCATGGGCGCCAAGGCGATGGTCATTGCCCGGATTGGCCGCAGACTCTCTTAAAAGCGGCGCATATTCATCGACTGCTTTTAAAACTGCCGATAAAATCAGAAGGAACTGGCGGTTTTCATGGGGCGTCTTGCCCGGGTCTAACAGATTCACACCGGTATCGGTGATCATCGACCAGTTATTATGCTTGCCGGAGCCATTAACGCCGTCAAACGGCTTCTCGTGAAGCAGGCATACAAGGTTGTGGCGTAAAGCTACCTTCTTCATCATCTCCATCACAAGCTGATTATGATCCGTAGCAATATTGGTTGTGGCATAAACCGGTGCCAGCTCATGCTGTGCCGGGGCCACTTCGTTGTGCTGGGTTTTAGCTGTAACGCCGAGCTTCCAAAGCTCTACGTTCAGGTCGTTCATATAGTCTGCAACGCGCTCTTTGATGATACCAAAATAGTGATCATCCATCTCCTGTCCCTTTGGCGCCGGTGCACCGTAAAGTGTCCGTCCGGCAAAGATCAGGTCTTTGCGCTTCATATAAGTATCCTTGTCCACAAGAAAATATTCCTGTTCTGCCCCGACCGAGGTTGTCACCTTTGTCGCTGTCGTATTGCCGAAAAGGCGGACAATACGCATCGCCTGCTTATCAATGGCTTCCATGGAACGCAGCAGCGGCGTCTTTTTATCCAGCGCCTCACCGGTATATGAGAAAAAGACTGTCGGAATACATAACACCGCACCGGTCGGCCCTTCATGGATAAATGCCGGTGAGGACAGATCCCAGGCTGTATAGCCCCGGGCCTCAAAGGTGGAGCGCAGTCCGCCGGAAGGGAAGGATGAACCGTCAGGCTCGCCCTTAATCAGCTCCTTGCCGGAAAATTCCATAATAATATTGCCGTCTCCGGTCGGCGTTAAAAAGGCGTCATGCTTTTCAGCCGTATAGCCGGTCAGCGGCTGAAACCAGTGTGTATAATGGGTCGCACCCTTTTCCACAGCCCAGTCCTTCATGGCATTGGCAACCACATCGGCCACATGCTTATCCAGCTCCGCACCTTTATTCATCGAATTTTTAAGCTCCGCATAAATGCGTTTGGGCAGACGCTCACGCATGACCGCATCGTCAAACACATTTGATGCAAATATATCTGATATTTTAATTCCCTTATTCATAATTTATACCTCTTTTTTATATGGCTCTCCGATATAGTAAAAGCCTTTGCATGATTTTAAATACACCGGAACGATCTTCCCGATCATGGATGCATCGCCGGGAAAATGAACGACCGTATTATTCCCCAGGCGTCCGGTCACAAGCCCTGCCTCCTGATGGTTTAGCTGCTCCACGAGCACATCCATCACCTGTCCTTCGTGGCGGGCGCATACCACGGAAGCAATGCTTTGAACCTTTGCAAGCAGACGGTCAAAGCGGTCCTTTATAACATCCGCAGGCACCTGATCAGGCATTGCCGCCGCCGGTGTCCCGTTGCGTTTGGAATAGATAAAGGTAAAGGCGCTGTCAAAGCGTACCTTTTCGACCACATCCATCGTTTCTTCAAAGTCTTCCTCGGTTTCCCACGGAAAGCCGACGATAATATCCGTTGTCAGAGAAATATCCGGGCACGCTGCGCGTATTTTATCGACCAGTGCCAGATAATCCTCCTTTGTATACTTCCGGTTCATTTTCTTAAGGATACGGCTGCTGCCCGACTGAAGCGGCAGATGAAGATGCGGGCAGATTTTTTTTGAGCTGCCCATCACTTCGATCAGCTCATCCGAAAGGTCCTTCGGATGGGATGTCATAAAACGTATCCGCTCAAGTCCGTCAATCGCCTCAATCTCCTGCAAAAGCCGGGCAAAAGACATGGGTTCATCGAGATTTTTGCCATAGGAATTTACATTCTGTCCTAAAAGCATCACTTCCACCACACCGTCAGACACATCCCGGCGGATTTCCTCAAGAATATCTTCCGGTCTGCGGCTGCGCTCACGGCCGCGGACATAAGGCACGATACAGTAGCTGCAAAAATTGTTGCAGCCAAACATAATGTTCACCCCGGATTTAAACGGATATTTCCGGTGATCCGGCAGATCCTCCACGATCTGATCGGTATCCTTCCAGATGTCCACGATCATTGAGCCGGAATCCAGCCGGTCGCGGATAAGCTCCGCCAGCTTATAGATGTTGTGCGTCCCGAAAATAATATCGACATGACGGTAGCTTTTTCGGAGCTTTTCGACAACCTGGGGCTCCTGCATCATGCAGCCGCACAGAGCGATAAGCATCCCCGGATGCTCCTGCTTTACTTTTTTTAGTGTGCCGAGCCGGCCGTAAACCTTAAGGTTTGCGTGCTCGCGCACGGTACATGTATTATAAATAACGAAGTCCGCATCTTCTTCTTCGACCCGTGTATAGCCGATGGCCTCGAGAATGCCCGAAAGCTTTTCAGAATCTCTGGCATTCATCTGGCAGCCGAAGGTGACGCAGCAATAGGTCTTTTTTCGTCCGGTTTCTTTGTATTCCTTTTCAAAGCGTTCTCTTAACTGGGCAATGATCGCCTTTTGTCTTAATGCTTCGTTTTGAAAATCCATCGTTTACCTCCAAGTATTCATCTGTGGCGCTGCCGCACTGGTGCGGCATATCCATTGATTATACCGGTTATGGCCGGATCTGTCCATCGCCGTAAATGATATATTTTGTCGTTGTAAGCTCCTTAAGTCCCATCGGGCCTCTGGCGTGGAGCTTTTGTGTGCTGATGCCAATCTCGGCGCCAAAGCCAAATTCAAATCCGTCCGTAAAACGGGTCGATGCATTGACATACACAGCCGCTGCGTCGATCTCATTTAAAAACCGGCGCGCATTGGCGTAATCCTTTGTCACAATCGTCTCCGAATGCTTTGTATTATAAGTATTGATATGTTCAATGGCTTCATCAATCGATCCGACCGTCTTAACGGAAATGATCAAATCCAGATATTCTGTGCCAAAATCCTCTTCCACCGCCGGGACAAGCCCATCCACAACCGCGCGGGCCGCCTCATCCGCCCGAATCTCTACGCCGTGGGATTTTAAATTCCGGCAGATCGCCGGCAGCGCTTCCTTAAGAATGTCTTTGTGAATCACAAGTGACTCGCAGGCATTGCACACACCGGTGCGCTGTGTTTTTGCATTTTCAATAATACGGACCGCCATATCCACATCTGCGGATGCATCTACATAGACATGGCAGTTGCCCGTACCGGTCTCGATCACCGGAATGGTGCTGTTTTCCACGACCGTCCGGATCAGTCCGGCGCCGCCTCTTGGGATCAGCACATCCACATAGCCGTTTAAGCGCATAAATGCCCGGGCTGTATCGCGGCTCGTATCCTCAATGAGCAAAAGACTGTCGGCAAGCAGCCCTGCATCAAGGCCGGCAGATATAGCGTAGTCTGTCAGAGCCCTGCGCAGCACGTCAACGATCGCCTTATTGGAATGAATGGCATCGCTGCCCCCTTTTAAGATCACCGCATTTCCGGCCTTAAAGCACAGGCCGAAGGCATCCGCAGTCACGTTGGGACGGGATTCATAAATAATGCCAATAACGCCAAGGGGCACCCGTTTTTTACATATCTCAAGGCCGTTTGGGCGGACTGTGGATGACACGATCTCCCCGACAGGATCGCTTAAGCTTACAAGCTGCATCAGCCCTTCGGCCATTTTGCGGATACGGGCATCATTCAGCCGTAACCGGTCAATAAGCGATTCCTTCATGCCCTTTTGATAAGCGTTTAAAACATCCTGCTCATTGGCTGCAAGCAGCATGTCCGCATGGTCAAGCAATGCCCCGGCTGCCGCCTTTAAGGCGCTGTTTTTGTGATCCTGTCCAAGCTTTGCAAGAAAGCCTGCGGCTTTTTTGGCCGCTGCTCCCATCTCATTTAATGTCATCGTTCGTCCTCCTTACTTTAAGATCGAGTTTTTAAGGTAAAAAAATCAAAGTCCCGGGCATCCCGGCTGTAACCGGCGGCTTTCAGTCACGGCCGCATAAAGCAGCCGGTCATGGGGCTCCACCGGAAGTACGGCCGCGCCAAAAAGCAGACAGTCAAACGTCACGCCGCAGGTAAGCAGCGGGCCGAAGGCGCCGCTTTGTTCAAAAGCCGCAAGCCATGTATCATAAAAGCCGCCGCCATAGCCCATTCTTGATATGCCGGAAGCTTCTGCGCCAAAAGCCAGCCCCGGAACAAGCATCAGTGCCGGCAAAGAGCCTGTACCGTCCCCGGGCAGCGGCATCAGCTTCAGGCAATGCTGCGACGGCTCCATCAGCCCCATCGTGCCGGCGTTTAAATCACCAAAGCCCTGTATCTGGTAAAAGCTCATTTTTTGCCGGCCCTCTACCCGCGGCAGGCCAACCTGCTTTCCGCTTTCAAGGGCTTCCTTTAGCACCGGACGGATGTCAGCCTCCGAGCCGGACGGATAATAGGCAAAAAGCTGCTTTGCATGTACATAGCAATCCCATTTCAAAATCCTCTGGCAGATTTTTTTGCTCCACAGCTGCGCAGTTTGCGGCGCAAGGGTGTCACGCATGGCCCGCACACGGGTGCGGAAGGATTGCTTTTCAGTTTTTTTTGTGTCCGTCACATAAAGTCCATGACCATCCATCACATCATTTCCTTTTGCTTAGGGGATATATTTTTTATGAGCAGGTATGTTTTTATCAGGTTTTTATCAGTGGGTATATTTTTTATGCTTTTTCACACGGTCTTTGACCATTTCCACCGAGCCATCGGGATTTTTGATCTCAATGCGCTCAAGATTTGCCCGGAGATTTTTGCGTATCGCTGTAATATAAGCGCCGCGCAGGTGGGCCTGTTCTTCCTTTTCTTCAGGTGTAAGCCCTTCAGTTTTGGATTTGTGGTAAAGCTCGTTAATGCGGGCAATATCTTTATCTGTAATCATCCTTCAACCTCTTTCTTCGTTTTTTGCATCCGGCTTTGTACAAAGCCACTCCATCAGCCGGTCATAATTTTTCTTCATATATTCATAGCCATGCGTATAAAACGCATTGAGCTTGTTTAAGTCGCGCTCGACACGGCCGGCGCCGTCAAACTCCGGACGGATCACAAACACGCGTCCCCGCTCCTCAAGCTTTTCAATATAGTCCAGCGTTTTATTGTAGGACTGATTGCGGTATTTTAATGCATTGACCAGATGCGGATACTGTTTGTAGGCGACCTGCGCCATCTTATAGCTCTTTCCCGGGTGGTCCGGCTTTTTATAGCCTTTGACCTTTGTTAATATAATAATATTATCCCGATAGCCATCGTTGATCGCACGCTTGACCGGGATCGAATCACTGAGCCCTCCGTCCAACAGCGGCATCCCGTCTACACGGACGATCGGGGCAACAAAGGGCAGGCTTGAGGACGCACGGCATGCGTCCATCATCCGCTTCCGGTCTTTTTTCTCCTCAATATAAACCGGCATCCCGGTACGGCAGTTGGTCGCCACCTGCACACACCGAATATCCGAATTGCAGTAAGTATCAAAATCAAAGGGGACAAGCTCATTGGGGAAACGGTCAAACACCATATCCATATCAAACAGATACCCGGTGCGCAAAATATTTCTTGCTTTAATGTAGCCGTACTTTTTCTGAGCATCGATCATACACTCTTTTGTCCGGCCGATCTGCCAGGAAACATAATCCACCGCATTGCAGGCACCGGCCGAAACACCGATGACATACGGAAGCTACAGTCCCCGCTCCATCATATAGTCCAGGACACCGCTTGTAAAAACACCGCGCTGGCCGCCGCCCTCCACAACAAGGCCCACCTGTTTCATACACATCTTCCTCCTCTATTTCCATGGCCGTCCGCCATGGGCGAAAATCGATTTAAAGGCAGCGCGCCCGGCCGCTCAACGGTGTTTGTGCCGCTTAACGATGTCCGTGCCGCTGCTCGATATATTTTGTCAGATCGAAATTTTTATTTTTATGAGCAAGGAACAGCGTCCCTACATTCTCGCCGTCAACAATCCTGTGGATAATATGGAAATCCCGGCCATTGGCAATGACCATGTCGCAGCCGGAATCCGTCGCAATGCGCCCGGCGTCGATCTTTGTGATCATCCCTCCGGTCCCGAAATCGCTGGATGAGCCCTTTGCCATATGATAAAGCCGCTCATCGATTTCCGGGATACACGGAATCAGCGTGGCATCGGGACAGCTGTACGGATCGTCCGTGTACAGGCCGTCAATATCCGAAAGCAAAATTAAAAGATCGGCATCTGCCAGAGAAGCCACCACTGCGGAAAGCGTATCGTTATCTCCAAATTCAATTTCATCGGTGGAAATCGTATCGTTTTCATTAACGATCGGAATGACATCCATCTCAAGAAGCTGCCGGAACGTATTTTTTGCATTGCGGCGGCTCTGATCCCGTATGATCGTATGCTTTGTCAAAAGAATCTGAGATGAAAGCTGATTATACTCATTAAAAAGCTTCTGATAAATCATCATCAGTGCCGCCTGTCCTACCGAGGCGCACGCCTGCTTCAGCGGCAGTGTGTCCGGCCGGCGGTTTAAGCCCAGTGCCTTGCGGCCTACGCCGATCGCGCCTGAAGATACTAAGATCACATCTCTGCCCTGATTTTTCAAGTCACATAAAAGGCGGACGAGCTGCTCCAGCTTATACAGGTCCAGTTCCCCGGTCATTTCATGGACAAGGGAGGATGAGCCTACCTTGACAACGACTCTTTTTTTATGCTTAAGCATCTCACGGTCAAAATGCGTTTCTTCTATGTCAAAATGCGTTTCTTCCATTTGTTGTGAATCTCCTTCTCTGACATCATTTTATGCTCATCCCGGGCAGACGTCAAGCATCTCTTTGTCTGCCCGGCTTCGTTTTGCCCGTCTATTTTCGGACAGCTTCGGTCAATTTATGCCGTTTTCATTTGTAGCCACCGGCTTGTAGCGCCGCGCGATCGCTTCGGCGACTTTTATGCCGTCCATAGCAGCCGAGGTAATGCCTCCGGCATATCCGGCGCCCTCGCCGCATGGATACAGACCTGAAATATTGCTTTCAAAATCTGTGCCGCGCTCTAAACGTACCGGTGATGAGGTACGGGATTCCACGCCGGAAAGCAATGCATCCGGCCGGTCAAAGCCGTGCAGCCTTTTGCCGAATGCATGAATCCCTTCCTTTAAGCTCTCACATATAAAGTCCGGCAGACAGCGGTTAAGGTCCGCCAGAACACAGCTGCCCTGATGGACCGGCGCTACATCGCCGTAACCGGTACTGGCCTGTCCGCCGCAAAAATCCTTAAACTGCTGGACCGGCACAGCACCGGGACAGCCCATGCGGCGGCTCTCCGCAAAGCATGCCTGCTCCAGCTTCCTGGCAAACCCGATTCCGGCCAGAGGACTGCTGCTGTGAAAATCCTCCGGTGTCACGGTAACGATCACCGCGCTGTTGGCATTAAGGCTGTCCCGCCCGCTGTAACTCATGCCGTTGACGGCGGTGGCTTCGGGCTCTGATGATGCATTGACCACATAACCGCCGGGACACATGCAAAACGTATAAACCCCGCGTCCATTGGCACACTGATGCGTCAGCTTATAGTCGGCTGCCGGCAGGCTGCCGCCGGACGGCCGTCCGTACTGGGCTTCATCGATCATTTGCTGCGGATGTTCAATACGCACGCCCACGGCAAAGGATTTGGCATGCATGGACAGCCCGCGGTTTAAAAGCATCTCAAACGTGTCTCTGGCACTGTGGCCGATAGCCAGCACAAGGCACTGTGTCTTTATTTTCTGCCTGTGATTGATCTCAATCGCCGTAACACGGGAATCTTCTATAATTATATCCGTCATCTGGCTGTCAAAGAGCACCTGGCCCCCAAGGGCAATAATCTCCCGGCGCATATGCTCTACAATACCGACAAGCTGGTCGGTGCCAAGATGCGGTTTATTTAAATACATAATGTCCTTTGGTGCGCCGGCCTCACAAAACATCTCAAGGACAAGGCGGTTGCGCCCGTATTTATCCTTTACAAGCGTCCCGAGCTTACCATCGGAAAAAGTCCCGGCGCCGCCCTCTCCAAACTGGACATTGCACTGCATATCCAGTTTACCTTCCTTCCAGAAGCGCTCCACCGTTTCACAGCGGCGGTGTACCTCGCTGCCCCGCTCACACACAATGGGACGGTACCCATGCCGGGCCAGCATCAGGGCGCAAAACAGTCCGGCCGGCCCGGTGCCGATGACCACCGGCGGTTCTGTCAGGGGCTGCGTTCCGTATTCAGGGAATCTATAAACCGGATCGGACGCTTTTGAAATATTCCGGTCCGATGCCATCCGTTTTAAAAGCTGTTCCTCATGCTCCACCGATACATCTACGGTATATACGCTGTGGATTTCACCCTTACGGGCATCTAAGGACTTGCGGATAATCTTAAGCTTTTGAATATGCTCCGGTTTGATGCGAAGTCTGCGGGCAGCAGCCTGGATGAGTGTTCTTTTGCTGCTGTCATAATTGATTTTGATCTGATGTATACGAATCATAGGATCGTCCTTTCATTTATATACAGCTATATACAGCCGGCGCTTTTTTTACCGGCGCTCTTGCAGCCGGCGTTTATATGACCGGCGCTGTGACTTCCGGCGGCATAACCGCTGGACCAGGCCCATTGAAGGTTGTAGCCTCCGCAGATTCCGTCCACATCCACAATCTCTCCCACAAAGTACAGCCCCGGATTTTTTTTGGACTCCAGCCAGGGATGAAGCTCCCGTCCGTCAACACCGCCGGCGCATACCTGCGCGCTCTCAAAGCCTCCGGTTTTTATAACATCAGCCGGCAGTGCTTTTATACACTGGCAAAGCCCTCCAAGCAGCTTCTTATTCAGCGCACCGCCTGGCAGATCGTCTTTGATACCGGCAAGCTCCAGAAAAAGCGCACCAAGCTTCTGGTGGAACATACCGGTAAAAAATTCCCGGGCTGGCTTTTCCCGCTGCCATTTTACACGGTCGGACAGATAAGAAAAACATTCTCCCGATGACAGCTCCGGCATAAAATCCAGTGACAGCGTCACCTTCTGTCCCCGGTCAAGCGCCTTTGAAGCCCATCGGCTGACCTGAAATGCAGGAATACCGGAAACACCGTAATCCGTAAGCTGAAGCTGCCCGGTATCCTCCGCCAGCAGCCTTTGTCCGCTTTTATCCATCGTGTAAAGCGTAATTTTACCATCTGTGCGGACACCCGATACCCGTTTAAAAAAGCGCTGCTGTGTATACAGACCGGTCAGCGCCGGCAGCGGCTTAAGCACCTTAAGCCCGGCCGCCTGCGCCAGCGCATAGCCGGAGCCATTGGAACCAAGCTTCGGGTACGCACAGCCACCGCAGGCCACGATCACTTTCCGGGCACGGTAGATTTGCCCGTTCGTATCGCTCAGTGTATAGCCCCCGGACACGCGCTGTATCTTTGTAACCTCGCAGCCGGTTTTAATGGCTGCCGGGAGCCGCTCAAGCTCGGACAGCAGCACCTGAAGTACCGCAGATGCCTGTCCGCTGCGCGGATAAAGATACCCGTTTATATCTTTGATTACGATCCCCAGTGTCTGAAAAAATTCCCGTGTAGCTTCCGGGCCAAACAATTCAAAAACCCGGGCGATTAAAGACGGGGTATCCGAATGAAAGCAAGCGGCATCCATATGCATATTTGAAAAATTGCAGCGGCCATTGCCGGTCGCTAAAATTTTTTTCCCCGGACGGTCCATACGTTCTAAAACAAGCACCGGCGGCTGATCTTTTTTAAATTTTTTCCCCGTATCCGCCATGAGCCGCCGTCCGGCAGCGATTGCCGCGGTAAGGCCTGCGGCGCCTGCACCGATAATAATAATTTCTGACATGGGTATCCTTTCTGAATTTTGTTGCATAGCTTTATCTTCACATTATACACAATTCCCCCTGAAAAATCTATTGATATTTTAATTTTTTTGGGGTATAGTGTAGTTAGAGAGCTGCCGTTCTTTACGTTTGCTGTGACATTTGATGTTTTGCCGTCGTATCTGAACCGTGGCTTTTATCGCAGAGGTGCCCGATTGATCTGCAATCACACGTTCATGTTTAAACTCAGGGAGGGTGATTTCATGGTTTATGAAATCAAAAAGATCGCTGGACGTTCTGATCTTAAGCGATGCCACTCCTTTGAAATTTCAAATTTTCAATGGCGCAGTATTTATCGTCCAAGAGCCAGAGGATGTGTCGGGTACATTGAAAATAAGGGATTTCTCGTGTGGCTTGCCTGTGAGGAGCTCCATCCGAAAGCGGACTGTGTCCGCAATTACGAACCGATCTGCATGGACAGCGCTCTGGTCGCTTTTTTCAGATTTGACCCGGCCTGTGCCGAATATTTCAGCTTTGCTTTCAATGCCAGAGGTTCCTGCCTTGCCGGCTATGGTTCCATGCGTCATATAAGGGACTGCTTAAGTCCGGATCAGATCTGTGATCTCGGCATCCGTTCGCAGGTCACGGCTGACGGCTGGCAGATTCTTTTTCTGATCCCGGAATCGATTATTTTTTATTTCCAGCCAAAGGCGCAGTGGAAAAAGACACGGCATATCGACTGTAATTTCTGCAAAATCTGTGAACATCCGGATATTGAACATCATGGCAGCTTTGTCCCGTCCGGTCAGCGGGCCGAAGAATTTCATCGTCCTGAATTTTTTGCCCAGGCACGGATCATCTGACCGCAAAATACTTTAAATGAGGATTATACTTATGGAAGATGATGACAAAAAAAGACATTGTAAGTCCATGCTTACAATAAAGAGGCATTACAAACACTTCAAACCAGTGTCTGCAATGCCTCTTTTCATTTAATCCATTCCGGTTCAATCATTCGGCTAATCCATTCCGGTTCCGTCATTTAACCGGTTCAGTCGCGGGGCGGTCTTACAAGGAAGTCATTATTTTTCTTTAATTCCTCATACTCCTCCCAGATCGCCGCCTTTTTCGGCTCAAAAATTGCCTCTGTATGATATTTGATCTCACGCATATGTTTAAATTTACCCATCACCGTCAGGCGGTCTCCATTATCCTCCGGCCATGTGTAACGAATCTTTCCGTCCTCCATCGTAATCTTCCCGATACGGCCGCAGATGGCACATTCCACATAATCTCTTCCGGGCTTGGCAATGAGCAGGCTGTTATGGCAGCCGGGGCAGGCCTCCTCTTCCTCGGTCTGTCCGAGGAACTTTTTCGTCCAGTCAATCTCCGGATGATTGACCGCATAGGCAAGATTCTGCCCGAGATATTTTGCCCGGAGCACATAATCCTCACGGGTCAGCGCCTCCCCCGGGTCGGCAACCGCATGGATATTCAGATGATCGATCACATTGATCTGTGCTGAAAATGTTGTGGTGTACAGCGTTGCAAGACCAAGTGATGTCCAGTTTTCTGTCAGCGCACCGCCCACAGAGATCAGAGCGCCCGGGCGATGCTGTGTCCGTCCGCCGAGCCACTGCGGAGCGCCGCCGTCCAGCTCCCAGCCGGCAACATCCATCTTTGGCCCAAAGATACGGTCACGGAAATCGGTCACAACACCGCACGGCGACAGTGACCATACCGGAGCGCCGAGAATATAACCGTCGCTGTCCAGAAACTTATCCAAAAGCCATGGCACATCGTCCTTTAAAATACATCCTTTTGGGCCCTTCCATGTGCAGGGCATGTTGGAACAGGCTTTACACGGAAGTATATTGCACTCATTCAGACGGATGAGTTCCACGTCAACCCCCATTTTTTTTGCTTCCGCCAGAGCGAGCTTGATATACGTTTCCGTATTCCCATTCTTTCTTCCGGCACAAAACGCCGTAATTTTTTTTGCCATAATACTTCCTCCATTTTATCATTCATTTATCTTTACGGCCAAGGGCATCCGCCGGATATGCGAAGCAGGCGTATCCGGCCGCCTTCATGACCGAAACGGTACGTTTTTAAGCTTCAGGATAACCGTCCGGATTATTTTTCTGCCAGCGCCAGGAATCCGCACACATATCCTCCAGTGTTCTTTTTGCGCTCCAGCCAAGCTCCTTCTTTGCCAGTGACGGGTCTGCATAGCAGGAGGCAATATCGCCGGGGCGTCTTTGCCGGATTTCATAAGGGATTTTTTTGCCGCAGGCCTTCTCAAACGCTTTGACTATATCAAGGACACTGTATCCTTTTCCAGTGCCAAGATTATATGTAACGACACCCGGATGGCTTTCCAGCTTCTCAATAGCCTTCACATGGCCTGCCGCCAGATCGGCCACATGGATATAATCCCGGACACCGGTGCCGTCCGGTGTGTCATAATCATCGCCAAAGACGCCTAATTTTTCAAGCTTTCCCACCGCTACCTGGGTAATGTAGGGCACAAGGTTGTTTGGAATACCCTTTGGATTTTCTCCGATCAGGCCGCTCTCGTGGGCGCCGATGGGATTAAAGTAGCGCAGCAGGATCACATTCCAGGCCGCATCTGCGGTATGAAGATCGGTCAGAATCTGCTCGATCATCCATTTTGTCCATCCGTAAGGATTTGTGCAGGTCCCCTTGGGGCACGCTTCGGTAATGGGTACAAAAGCCGGCTGACCGTAGACGGTAGCCGAAGAACTGAACACGATATTCTTCACATCATGTGCCTGCATCACCCGGCACAGATTTAATGTCCCGGTAATGTTATTATCATAATATTCCAGCGGCTTTGATACAGATTCTCCCACAGCCTTCAGACCGGCAAAATGGATTACCGCATCGATGGCTTCCTTTGCAAAAATATGCTCAAGCGCCTCCCGGTCTAAAAGATCGGCTTTATAAAAAGTCAGTTTTTTCCCGGTAATCTTCTCCACCCGCCTTAAAGCTTCCGCACTGGAATTATAAAGATTATCTAAAACAACGACGTCATAGCCGGCATTAAGAAGCTCTACGCAGGTGTGGCTTCCGATATAACCGGCGCCCCCGGTAACCAAAATCGACATAACAAATTCCTCCTGAATCTATCCGGCGCCGCTAAAAAGCCGCCGGACCTCCTACGCCTTATTTTACCATCTCTCCCACTGCGTTGACAAGCCTTTTTAAGAAGAATACGTCTCCAGAAAATCATACAGCTCCTTTTCATCCCGGATACGGATACCGGCAAGCACATCCGCAGCCACATCCGGCGGAAGTGCATTAAAATCAATATCTGTGTATTCATATACGGTTTTTTTATCGCTGTAATAGACGGTAATGCACCCTTTGCTGAGTTTAATGTAATATTTATGAAAATCCTCGTCCGGCTGATAGGTCTTTCTAAGCATCAGGCAATCCGGCGAAAAATACATCAGATCAAAGCTTATCAGTCCCTCCTCAAGATCACTGATGGAGCGGTTGTCCATATAATTTTCCAGTTTTTTCTGGACGCCCAGACGGGTCAGACCGAGATACATCGCCGGCATGGCCGACTCCTTGCGGGTCAGTGTATCATCACTGGCATTGTAGGTTTCTATAATCAGCCGCGCCGACGATTTTACCGTATCCTCCCGGGCCGCCGCCTCGGCCGACGATTCGGACTCAATGGAATATCCGGGTTCCTCTGATAATTTCTGATAGCTGAAAATATAGGCGCCGGTCAGGACTAAAAGACCACAAAAAGAACAGATCATGTATTTTTTCATCGAAGCTTCCTCCTTTAAATACATTATCTGTTCTTTTTACGCATTTATACCGTGCCGTAATTTTACAGCATATGAAATTTTCGGCAAATCCTGACAAGAAGCTGCCCTTTTGGAAAGCCAAGCATCTCTTCTTCGGTCAGGCCGCCAAGCAGGACAAGGCCGATCCCGTAAGCCGCAACACCGAAAACCACAGAAAACAGGATCGCGATCACATTGATATGTACAATATAATAAACGCCTTTATAAACAAAATAAGCGATCGCCCCCATGATCAGCGATGCCGCCGAGGGCAGGACAAATGCCCGAAATACTTCCTGACAGTAACCGATATAGCGGTAGAGGGAAAACAGGTTCAGGGCACACATGGCAAAGGAAAAAACAAGATTGCCATAGACAAGGGCGAAAATGTTCATATCGGCAAACTGGATCAGAATGTAAACAACGACAATGTGTATTCCCAGCGCAATCACGGAATTGATTACCGGAACCTTCATCTTATCCATGCCCTGTAAAATTGCAATGGTCACCGTTGAAAACGAATAGGTAATGACCGTGACCGCCCCAAGCTGCAAAAGGCGGATCGGCACATCATTATTAATCACAAACAGCAGCTTCATGATCGGCTCTGCCAGTACGATCAGCCCGATACAGGACGGGATCGCCACAACATTCGTCAGTTTGATGACCGAATCAATCTTCTGACGCGCCTCGCGCCGGCGACCAAGTGCCACCAGCGAGGTAACTGCGGGAATCAGGGCGATGCCGATGGATGACGTGATACCGAGAGGAATGTTAAGGATCATCTTGTACTGGCCGCTGTAATTTCCGAAAAGCTCCGCCACCGCATCTGCGGTATAATCCAGCCCGCCCATGATCTTATAAAACATAGACGTATCGATAATACCGCTGATCTGATAGATCGTTGTGCTCAGCACGACCGGAGCCATGGTGATCACAACCATCTTCATGACCTGCTCTGTGCGGTAATGCACCCGGGATTTATCGCGTTTGATTAAGCGCATCAGCGTCGGCTTATACAGATAATAAACAATGCCGATAAAAATCAGTCCGCTCAAGGCGCCCATGCATGTACCTAATGTACCGCCCGCAGCGCCCCAGGCCGGGCCGCGCCCGATTAAAAGCCATGCCGCAAGCACACTGATGACCGCATTAAACACCTGCTCGACCATCTGCGATACGGCGGTGGGCATCATCACATTCTTCCCCTGGAAAAATCCCCGCATGACCCCCATGATCGCTGAGATCAGCAGTGTCGGTGCAAGAATACGCAGCGCAATGCCAACGTCCACATACTCCGGGCCAAACAGCGCTACGGCAAGCCACTCGGCGCCTGCCAGCGTAAAAACCGTCACCACGCCGCCGATGATCAGGGCAAAGATCATGGAACCTTTAAAAATGCGGTAGACATTTTTATATTCCCTGCGGGCCAGATGCCGGGCCACGAGCAATGCCACTGCGGTGGGAATACCGTTGGCGGACAAAAGCAGGATAAACTGGTAGATTTCATAGGCAGCGCCGTAATAGCCATTGCCGACGTCACCGATGATCCGCTGCATGGGAACACGGTAAAACAGTCCGATGACACGCACCAGTATCTGCGCCGCCGCCAGAATCGCACTCTGAACGACAATGCTGTTATTTTTGGATTTCTTTTGATCTCCCATGAATCAACCTCGCTGTTATTCGCTCAGCGTAATATCAAAATCTTCGGGCACCACAGCGATATAGGTCTTGCCCGGATTCATCTTCACCTGCTCGCCGTCCTCTGTATAATACTTTGTCTGCTGAGTTTTATCCGCGCGTTTCCATGTCACATTGATTGCCTTTCCATCGGTGATATACAGCGCCTTGCCCTCACCATTTAGCATAATATCCTGGCAGCCGGAGCCTCCGACGATCTCCTCATAATGCGCATACTGGATAATGATATTTTTAAAGGTAAGCTGCTGGCCGTTGTTCGCATCGGTATGCGGCGCGCCATACTGGTTTTTATTATAAAGCTTTGTTGTACTGTCATATTCCAGCGTCGGCTGGCTGTAAGTAAACGGGATCGCTACGGTATTGGCGATCGTGCCGTATTCCGGATCAGTGTCTGAGGTGTTAAACGCAAAGCAGCCCTCATAGCCTTCAGGCAGGCTGCGCTCGATCCCCATCTGTGCAATGGCATTTTCCAGTGTCTCGCCGCTGGCAAAAATATGATGCGGAGCGGGGTAATTATTGTCCTGGAACCATGCGCTTCCGACATTCTCACTGATGGTTGTAATGCCGTCCTGGGCAATACGGTCTGTGGCATAAATCGACTGGCCGTAGTGGCAGTAAATTGCATCAAAATTGTTGGCAAAATCAATATAATTATGTCTGGCGCTGCGCACAGAACCGACCTTTTCAATTTTTGAGGTATCCTGGAAGATGGCAAGCATACGGGTAATATTGCCCTCCACCACAGCTTCATAAAGAACGTCAGCCTGAGAGGTTCCGCACTGCTGCGGTGTCGCTTCTTCAATATTATTGATCATCACGGCTACCGGACGCTGCATGCCAACTGCCGAATCGATCGGCTCACCGGTAAGGAAGCTGTACATCTGTCCCTCTGCCAGCTCCGGTGCGGCATCCGTCTGAGCCTGTGTGTCCTGTGTTGCTGCCACAGACTCGGTTTGAACCTCCGTTTCCTGGACAGGCGCTGCGGTATCACTTTCAGCGGCCTTATTTGTCGAGCAGCCGGTAACTGTCATGGCGGCCATCATAGTGATGACCAGAGCCCGGCTGATTCCTTTATAATTTTTCATCATTAAACACTCCTCATAATCAGTTTATCATTTATCAGGTTCATCTCTTTTGCTCAGCGGTTCAGTCCTACAAGCTTTAAAATATCTCTCTGCTTTTCCTCCATAACCTCCGTCTCTTCGGGCTCCATATGATCATAGCCAAACAGATGGAGCATACTGTGTGCCACTAAAAAGCCAAGCTCCCGCTCCTGGCTGTGTCCATACTTCCGGGCCTGCTGCACGACCTTATCCATAGAGATAATAATGTCGCCAAGCATCAGCTCACCGCTCTCGGGATTAAAATAATCCTCAGCATGGCAGCCTTCCAGAGACGAAAAATCTCCCGGCGCCGTATAATCCACCATCGGAAAGGACAGAACATCTGTCGGGACAAACAGATCGCGGTAATCCCGGTTGATCATTGCGATCTCTTCATCGGAGGTCAAAATGACATTAAGTTCTACCTCATAGGGACAGTCCTCAAATTCCAGAGCCGCATCGACAACCTCCCGGATAATCGTGCGGTAGTCCAGCTTTTCAGGGATGTCCACCTCTTTTTCAATATTCAGCGTCATCGTATTCCTCCTTATGTTTTTTAAGCTCTTTACCGTACCGGCTAAATACCGGCCGTCTTAAAGGTTAATGTTTATTATACTGCCTGAACAGTCCTTCTGTAAAGCACCTTTTTGTCATCTTCGTCCACGGAGCGGCTTTCTTCTGGCGGCCGCCCCGTGAGGACGGTCCTCGGATTCCGCTTTTTCAAAGGCTTTAACAATATCCCGGACGATCTTATTGCGCACCACATCCCGATTGCTTAAGCGCATCACTGTAATCCCGTCAATACCGCCGACAATAGAGGCGCATCTTTCCAGACCGGAATCGGATTTGTGCGGAAGGTCGATCTGAGTGACATCCCCGGTCAGAACCATCTTAGACCCTTCGCCAAGCCGGGTCAGCGCCATCTTTAATGTGGAAAGCGATGCGTTCTGGCTTTCGTCAATGATCACACGGCTCCGGCTCAGCGTCCGGCCGAGCATGTAGGCCAAAGGTGCGATCTCGATCGTTCCTCTCTCCCGAAGCTTTTCAGCCTTTTCAGTTCCGTATATATCATACAGGGCGTCATACAGCGGACGCAGATAGGGATCAACCTTTTGTGCAAGATCACCGGGAAGAAATCCAAGCCGTTCCTCCCCGGCTTCGATTGCCGGCCGGCTCATCACAATGCGGTCAATATCGCCGCGCTTTAATTCCTCTGCGGCCTGAGCGACTGCCAGATAGGTCTTACCGGTTCCGGCAGGGCCGATGCATACCGTGATCGTGCTGTCACGCAGCGCTTTAATATAATTTTTCTGCCCAAGCGTCTTGCACTTAATCGGAGCGCCCCGGTAGGTCGTGGTCACAACACTCTCCATCGCCTTAACCGTTCCGGCCGCGTCGCCGCTTTGTGCGTCATCGATCAGCCGGCATACCATATCTTCGTTAATCGTGTCCCCTTCGCCCTGCCGGCATATCTGAAGGAGGGCGTTTAGCACTTCCGCCGCATTTGACACCCCGCTCTCCTGTTCGCCTTTTATTTCAACATCGGACCCCCGCAGACTGACCGTCACCAGAAATGCCTTTTCGATGAGACGTGCGAAGCGATCCTGAAATCCCAGCACCGCCTGCTGCTGATCCAGGGATATAATTTCAAGTTTTTCCTGATACAAAATGAAAGGACCTCGCTTTCTTCCTGAAATTCAATACGCTCATTGTACCAATAAAGCCGCCTAAATTCAAGATACCATAAAAAAATCCCGCTGCTTTTACAGCTGACACTGTTTTTCCTTTTGCAGCTAACACTGTTTTTCCATAACGTAATTTGTAAGCAGCACGCCCTGCCGGCAGACCTGCTGCTCTCGGACGACATGATAACCCCGTTTTTCAAAAAAGGGACGGGCCGTAATGGAAGCGGCTGTATGAAAGGTTTGTACCAGCGTGTGCTGCTCCAGCGCATGCTGTTCCAGTGCGTCGCAGATCGCCGTCGCAATTCCCTGCCCCTGATAATCCTTATGGACATACAGACGGTCAAGATAGCCGGTATCATCCATATCCCCAAAGCCGGTGATCACGCCCTGCTGCTCTGCCACGATCGTATCATGCCTCATAAAGCTGGCGTTCCACTGCTTTAAATCAACGCTTCCCGTGGCCCATGCCTGAAGCTGTTTTTCATCATAGTCGCGCCGGTTCACATGGTGCACCGTCTGATAAAACAGCTCTGCCAGCACGGGACAGTCTGTAAAGCGATAGGGTCTTAAAAGCATTTCATCATCCATCCTTTCTAAACCGCTGCGATTTTTATCCATGCACATTTTTATATGCCAATTTATATACCAGGCACATTTTTATCTTGACTTTCGCAGATCATCCATGCTAAAATCATTTCTGCAAAAATCCAGGTTTTTATTGGAAACGTACATTCTCCTGAATGAATAACGAACAACACGGTTTTTGTTGTCACCGGGAATCCCTCAGACAGCAGATGTGTTTATGGGGTATCCCATTTAATTCATAATCAAGGAGGTTTTTTTATGCCAAAAACAAAATTCCAGGAAGTCATTTTTACAATTCTTATGGTCTTTGTCATGGTTTATGCCATGATCTGCTACAACATTGCTCTAAATACCGGTGCGCTGACAAACGCTGTATTTGTGTCCGCATTCCATGAACTGATAATCATGGCGCCGATCGCATTTATTCTTGACTTTTTTATCGTCGGAAAAATTGCTCACAAAACTGCATTAAATTTTCCTGCGGCATTTTTCTGGCAGCTCTGCTATGCCGGCCCGTTTGTAAGAGCGATCTTCCGTCTGCTTTTTAATCGGCTTGCCGCAGCTCCTGCGCAAGCGCCAAAAGCGTAACCGACTGCAGCTCCCGCTCCATCGCCGTCTGAGCCCGCTTCAGCTTATTATCGAGAACCTTATGGATATTTTTACCCACAGGGCAGTCCGGATTTGGATGTTCGTGAAAATGAAATAATTGCTTCTCCCCGACACATTCCACAGCATCATATATATCAAGCAGCGTGATTTTCTCCGGCGGGCGGGCAAAGGCCGCACCGCCGGCTCCGCGGCGGACAAAGATAAGCCCCGCATCCTTAAGCTGAGATAAGATACGGCGGATAATAACCGGATTGGCATCAATACTGGATGCCAGAAAATCACCGGTAATTTTATATTGATCTTTAAATATCTCCATGCAGATCAGCATATGTACGGCCATTGTAAAACGGCTTGAAATCTGCATCATTCCCACCTCCCAGTATACGGCATATAGGCTTTTTCACGGTACAGAACATGTAAGCTTTTACTATACGGTATAACAGTATAGCATAAGCTTTAGCCGTACGGTATAACGGTATAGCATAAGCTTTGGCCGCACAGGCATCAACGCCTGCGCTTTAATGCACGAAGCCGCTCCTTATCATCCACGGACACACGGTAAGATTCCCGTATCTTCTGGATGGCCTTATTATGCGTAAAATCATCAAGTACATTTTGAGTCAGCAGGCGCTCGGTTTTCTTTGGATAGCGGATATAAGCGATGGACACGGCCCAGGCCACAGCCATTTTTACATAGTAGCCTTCATGGCAAATCTTTCCGAGGACTTTAAGTACCTGATCAATATAGTCATCGGTCAAAAAGAAATCAAGCATACATACAACAGCAAAACGCAGCTCATACTCCGCCTGACTTTCCGTATAGCGTTCTAAAAACGCAAACCATTGCTCCGGCGCTTTTTCCATAAATTTATACGTTGCACAGCAGCAGTCGCATATGCCCCAGTTATTAATCATCGGCACAAACGCTTCCAGTTCCCTCCGGCGCCGCCCGTCATCCATGTCGGCGTAGCCGATCATCATCCCCCGGATCATCAGTTCTTCATAAATCCCGGTATCTGCTTCAGCAGCGAAGGCATCGTAATCTTCCTTTGCCGCCCGCCGGGCAATTTTTCTCAGTACCGGAACTCTGACGCCGAGCATATTTTCAAGCCCCGGGACAAGAGATTTATGAAATTCCTTATATTTTTCATCGGCGTTTTCTTTAAGCTCACTGCGCACCCACGATGTCGTCTCTGATATGAAATCCGGCTTTTTGGCCATTTTATTCACGCTCCTAAAATTTCCGCTTTATATACAGATTCATGTGATACCGATTTTTGTTCGATCATAGGATACCTCTTTTTTCTGTTCTATCATAGCACAGTTTTTCAGATAGAACAATTCGTCATTTATTAAAATCGCCGCCCGGTTTGAAACAGTGCCGTAATATTTAATATTCACTTTGATTTACAGGCAGCTCCAAGATAAAGGCGGTACCTTGACACTTTGCGATAGTTTTGATACAATAGCCATATCGAACATCTGTTTGCATTGGAGGTAATGCTATGATCATCAATACCGGGGCACGGACAGATACGGTACAGTATTTCACCGACTGGCTTCTGCGCCGTTTTGCCGAAGGTTATGTGCTTTCACGCAATCCCCTTTTTCCTGACCAGATCACACGATATGAGCTGACGCCGGATAAAGTGGATGCCGTCGTTTTCTGTTCCAAAAACTACGCGCCGATCCTTTCCCGGCTCCATGAGATTACCGGCCGTTTTCATACCTATTTTTACTATACGATCACAGCTTACGGCAGGGATATTGAACCGGGAGTGCCGTCGATTCGCGAAAACATCCAAACGCTTCGGGCGCTCTCAGGGCAAGTCGGGCGCCAGAGGGTTGCCTGGCGCTATGACCCTGTCCTTCTCACAAAGGACTACACAATCAGACGCCATCTTGAAACGTTTGAGCAGATGGCTGCCCGGCTGGCTCCATATGTGGACCGCTGTATTTTCAGTTTTGTGGAAATGTATAAAAAACTGGCCTTCAATATGCCTGAGCTGATCCCTTTAAGTGAAACCGATCGAAATACTTTAGCCCAGGGGCTTGGTGCCATCGCGCAAAAATATAAGCTTTCCATCCAGACCTGCGGTACACATGGGGATTACAGCCGCTATGGCATCGCACCATCCGGCTGTGTCACACTGGATATTTTAGGCCGGG
>CASFBR010000130.1 GCA_949292795.1 uncultured Eubacteriales bacterium | reverse complement strand
ATTACATTTGAAAAAATGCAGATGATTCATGCGGAAATGCTTGCCGAGATTGGCGCAGACACGGAAGCGCTAAAGCTATATGACGAGTTAATGAAGATTGCAACTCACTATGCTGCAATCCGGGCAAATTGGCTGCTGCTTAGCCGTGAGGAGAAAAGCGAGCAGGACTCCGGCAGGACTTCCTGCCACAACTCCGTGATAATACATTTCAATATGCTCGCAAGATACCTAAAGCAACAAGGCAAAACCGCCGCATGGCGTGACAAACTCGGTTACGAGGAAGATGATCTGTATAACCGCAAAGCCGTCGGAGACTTCGCCTGCTATCTAGCTTTTGTGAATGGAATAAATGCAAGATAATTTTAGATCGCCGAGTTTAGCTCGACGGTCTTTTACTCGCGTGAAACTTCTCGGCTCAATTCTGTTGCGGATTGATTTTTAGGAGAGCCGATCTAAAAGTATAAAAGCATCGAACTTATGCTTTTAATGCTTTCCTATATAAGTTATCTTGTTTCTACAATTAATCAGGAGACTCGATATGCTCGAGAAAATAGTTTGGTGGATTGAGGCTACGTGGGGACGCTATCCAGTGTATTTCCGATCTTAAACTTATTGACATATTTGCAGCTCATCATATCCTGGCCGTCCACATAGTCCACAACGCCGTTCTGCGCATCAACAACCTGATAATGCTCACCTTCAATGCCGTAATACAGAAGGTTTAAAAGATCCGCGTCCTTATACAGCAGGTTAATAAATTCCATTGCTTTTTCCGGATGTGCCGCAGTGCTAGGAATGGTAATCACAGAATTTGTAACATTCGATGTTTTTGATACAGCAGATGTTACCTTTACCTCGCCCAGCTCATAGCCGCAGTTGGTGCTCTCCGTTTCTTTCACGCCCGGATATGAATTTGCCAGTGTACCAAAAGCGTTGCCTGCGCCTAAAAGCGTTGCCATGTTATCTGCGGTTGTTGCCGCATCAGTCTGAATGTAACCTTTTTCATACCAGCCGTATCTCTCATGGGAAAGATTGGCGATTTTTCTGCTTTTTCAAAGCCCAAGCAGCTGTTTGCCTACTTTGGGCTTGATCCGGCAGTAAAGCAATCCGGTAAATTTGAAGGCACAAGGATCAAAATGTCCAAGAGAGGTTCTGCTATTGCCAGACGGGTGATCCATACACTGGCATTGCAAAGTATCAGTGCTTCCCGCACAGGAGAAGCGAAAAATCCGGTACTTCGTGATTACTATCTCAAAAAATGTGGATCAAAGCCAAAGCTTGTTGCAATGGGCGCTGTTTCACATAAGGTATGCAACATCCTGTTTGCGATACTCAGAGATAACAAACCGTTTAGGATTATTACTCCACAGGAGCATAACAAACAATACAATGCTGCTAAATGCGGTATAGCTGCATAAAATACCGCAAATCCAACGCATCATATCTTTAAAAAAATGATATTTTCACCAAGGGGAAAGTCTGCCCTTTTTTAGGCGAAAATATTTTTCATTTATCTATTGACATTTATTAGCTGGACTTTTTGCAAATGGATTGCTTTGATGAGTACAGTTTACAAAAAAAGAAATCACAACACTATCACTATTATTGCAGCAAATAGACGGATTGTAACTTTTTCTTCAAAAAAAGCTGGAAATGTTTTTGATTTATTATATAATATAAGATATAACATTTTTATTTCACGGAAACGCCGCTTCTGCCAGGTGAAAACATAGAAACGCCGTTTCCTGTGAAAAAAAGCCGCTTGCTTACGGATGACAGGACATACCTGTCCAATGGCATCCGGACGGCAAGCGGACTTATTAAAAACAGAACTTATAAAGAAAAAATCAGAAAGGGGAGCTTTGTATGGCTCAGTTTGGTATTGTTCTCAATCAGGTGATCCTGTTTCTTGTTCTGATGATCATCGGGTACATCGCAGTACGTCTGCGCATTGTCGGTGAAGATTTTCTTGACAGTCTTTCCCGTCTGATCATGAAGATTTTACTGCCGCTCCTTGTATTTTCAAACGCCGTTTCCGGCACCTCGCGGCAGCAGCTTTTTGATGGTTACCCGATTCTTTTACTGTCGCTCGGGTTTTATATCAGCATTATCATTGTCTGCTTTTTGCTTGCTAAAATACTCCGTCTTAAAGGTGAAAAAAACAAAGTGTTCCGGGCTGCGCTGATCTTTGGCAATGCCGGGTTTATTGGCATCCCGCTCATCACCTCCGTGTTCCCGGAAAACGGGGCAATCTATATCGCCTTAATGACCATCATCGACCAGAGCTTTATGTGGACCTACGGACTGGCGCTGACGACACCGGCAAAAAACGGGAAAAAATTTTCGTTTAAAAATTTCATCAACCCGGCACTCTGCGCGGTTGTGCTGGCACTGATTTTGATTTTAGCCGGCATCCGTCTCCCGAAGGTTCTCGTTGACGCCCTGTCCACTATGGGAAAGGCCGCAACACCGCTCTCACTGTTTTATCTTGGCGGGCTGTTCTTTTTTTGCAACTGGAAAACAGTCCTTAAATGTAAGGAGCTTTATATTGGGATCATCGTCAAAATGATCCTTTTCCCGCTGGCCTACTTTTTCGTTGCATCGCTGCTTTGTTCCAACAAGGAAATGGTACAGACACTTTCTCTGATCTCTGCCCTGCCGACAATGACAACGATTGCCATGTTCACAAAATCCAACCGAAACGAGGAAGACTATGCGGTCGGTTTTGTTCTGATCACCACTGCGGCATCACTGATCACGCTGTCCATCGTATCTTATTTAATCCTGTAATTTGATCCGGTAAATTTTAGGCCGGTGAGCCTGATCCGGTAAGCTTCGGGATGCTCTTATTTATCCGAACTGCTTTCAATCTCCCGAATCAGATTTACCATCTCGATGGCTCCAAGCGCACATTCATAGCCTTTATTTCCCGCCTTGGAGCCGGCCCGCTCAATGGCCTGCTCGATGTTTTCTGTGGTCAGTACGCCAAACATCACCGGAATATCACTCTTTAAGGATACAGCCGCAATGCCTTTGGACACTTCGCTGCACACATAATCATAGTGGCTTGTACTTCCCCGGATGACCGCGCCAAGACAGATTACCGCGTCATATTTCCCGCTTCCGGCCATTTTGGATGCGATCAGCGGTATCTCAAATGCGCCGGGAACCCAGGCCACATCAATATCTTCTTCGCACACGCCGTGGCGTCTCAGGCCGTCCAGGGCCCCGTCCACAAGCTTTGAGGTGATAAATTCATTAAAACGTGCAACAACAATTCCTGTTTTGATCCGCTCCGGGATCAGCTTTCCTTCAAAAGTTTTCATGTTAATCTCCTTTTATAATTTATCCGCGTATAAACGCAGACATTTTTTACCCGAACATCCGGGCAGCTTTAATAATTAAGCAGGTGTCCCATTTTAAGCTGTTTTGTTTTCAGATAGAACAAATCCTTACTGGTAGCTTCCATCTGGATTGGCACGCGCTGCGTAATCGCTATACCATAATCGCTCAGCTGATAAATTTTATCCGGATTATTGGTCAGAAGGCGCATGGTCCGCACGCCGAGGTCCTTTAGTATCTGAGCACCGATAAAATACTCTCTTAAATCCCCCGGGAATCCAAGCGCAAGATTGGCTTCCAGCGTATCCATTCCCTGATCCTGAAGCTCATACGCCCGCAGCTTATTGATCAGCCCAATGCCCCGGCCTTCCTGGCGCATATAAAGTAAAATGCCCCGGCCTTCCTTTTCAATCTGACGCATCGCCGAAGCAAACTGCTGGCCGCAGTCACAGCGCAGCGAGCCAAAGGCATCGCCGGTCAGGCACTCGGAATGTACGCGGCAAAGAATGTCGCTGCCATCCCCTATGTCTCCTTTAATTAATGCCACATGGTGTTCCCCGTTGAGCCGGTTTACATAGCCATAAGCCATAAAATCCCCATATTTTGTAGGCATCTTTGCACATGCGACCCGGTCGACCAGCTTTTCATATTTTCTCCGGTAATCTGCAAGCGCCCGGATCGTAATAAACGGGATATGCATTTTTTGTGCCAGTATCTGAAGCTTTGGCGTGCGCATCATTGTACCGTCCTCATCCATAACCTCGCAGCACAGGCCACATTCCTTTAAACCGGCCAGACGCATAAGGTCTACGGTCGCTTCCGTATGGCCATTGCGCTCAAGGACACCGTTTTTTCTGGCAATCAGCGGAAACATATGACCGGGCCGCCGGAAATCGGAGGGCACGGCATCATCACAGACACAGCGCCGGGCAGTCATGCCCCGCTCCTGCGCCGAAATGCCGGTCGTTGTCCCTACATAATCGACGGACACGGTAAACGCCGTCTCATGGTTGTCGGTATTATCCTCCACCATGGGATAAAAATTCAGCTTCCGGGCAAGCTCCCGGCTCATGGGCATACAGATCAGCCCTTTGGCGACCGACGCCATCACATTGACATTTTCGGTCGTTGCCGCCTCGGCAGAACAGATCAGATCGCCTTCATTTTCCCGGTCCTCATCATCGCTGACCAAAATCAGCCTTCCCTGTCTTAATGCCTCAAGGGCATCCTCTACACGACTGTACTCAAACATTGTTCGCATCTCCTTGTATATTAAATTTTATTAAAATCCGCAGCGGGTCAGGAAAGCTTCGGTAAGCCCGGTCTGCGCCTTATGTTCCGGGGGCGCCGCCGCTTTGCCGGCATTGCCGCCAGTCCCGAGAAGCTTTTCCACATATTTTCCGATCACATCATTTTCGATATTGATCGTATCGCCGATGTGCTTCTGTCCCAGCGTTGTCGCGGCAAATGTATGAGGAATGACCGATACGCGAAACGCCTCTTCAGATACTGACACAACAGTCAGGCTGATACCGTCCAGAGCCACCGAGCCCTTCTCAACAATGCCCCTGGTCAGCTCCGGCGCCGCCCGGATTGTCAGCAAAACAGCAATCCCGTCATGTTCTACCGCAGCCAGCCTCCCCGTCCCGTCAATATGGCCGGAAACAATGTGGCCGCCGAAGCGCCCGCCAACCGCCAGCGCCCGTTCAAGATTGACCCGGCTTCCTGCCCGTATTCCGGCCATAGATGAGCGAAGCAGCGTTTCATGCATCACATCGGCGCAAAAACCCCGGGACAAAATACCCGTGACAGTCAGGCATACCCCGTTGACCGCAATACTGTCGCCGATATGAATGTCGTCAAGAATCTTCCCTGCTTCAATATGGAGCACACAGCTTTCCGGCCGCCGTACGACCTGCCGGATCGTTCCCATTTCTTCAACAATCCCGGTAAACATCCGAAATAACCTCACTTTCCATCAGAAAATCGCAGCCCACCGGCTCCGTATGTCTAAGCTTAAGCTTAAAAGCCGCATCCGGGCTTTCTGCCCCCGGGCCGCCCACCGCCCCCGGCGCCTGACAGCCGCCCAGAATTTTCGGAGCGATAAACGCCAGCACGCGCTGCACAACTCCGGCCTTTAGGGCGGACCAGGCCAGTGTGCTTCCGCCTTCTAACAAAATACTGTCGATTTTTCGCTCTCCAAGCGCCCGCATCAAAACGTCAAGCTTTAGTCCGCCGTCATCCCGGGGCACATTGATGAGCTGACAGCCCTCCGCCATATAAGGCGCCCTCCGGGCTTCATCGGTGCAGGCAGTCGCTATCATCAGCGGTGTCTGCCGGGCTGTCTGCACAAGCTTCGAGGAAAGCGGCAGTCTTAAAGCCGAATCACACACAATGCGAACCGGGCTTTTTTGGCCCTCCAGGCGGCACGTCAGCAACGGATCGTCTGCCAGTGCCGTCCCGATACCGACCATGATCCCCCGGTGGCGTCCGCGCTCCTCATGCACCCGATGCCGGGCTGCCTCCCCGGTAATCCACCGGGACTTTCCGGATGCAGCCGCCGTTTTTCCGTCCATTGTCATGGCATATTTTAACGTTACATAAGGCATCCCCGTGCGGATGTAATGAAAAAAAATACGGTTCAGCTCCAGACATTCTTCCCGGCAAACACCACAGACAACTTCAATGCCGTGGTCCTTTAAAATCTGTATGCCCCTGCCGGACACCAGCGGATTCGGGTCTTTTGTTCCCACTACAACACGCCGGACGCCGCTGTCTATAATTATATCTGTGCATGGCGGCGTTTTTCCATAATGGCAGCACGGTTCCAGCGTCACATACAGCGTACCTCCTTTCGCAGGCTCCCGGCAATTTAAAAGACAGCCCCGCTCCGCATGGAACCCGCCGTAAACTCTGTGATAATCCTCTGCGATCACACGCCCGTCCTTTACAAGCACCGCGCCCACCATGGGATTAGGGTGAACAGCACCCTCGCCCCTTCGTGCCAGGGCAATGGCCCGCTGCATATAATATTCATCGTTTCTGCAACCTTCATCTGATCTGTAATTCTCATCTGATCCGTAAGCTTCATCCGGCCTGTAATTCTCATCTGATCCGTAAGCTTCATCCGGCCTGTAATTCTCATCTGATCTGCCGCTCATAAAAACACTCCTCTCCATAAAACCAATATGCCGCGCGCAAAACTCCGGCGCCATGCGCGGCCGCTTCAGCGGCAATTTTCTTATCGCGCGCGTGCGCATCCTAAGCGGAGCTTTTTTTATTGCATGGAAAAACCGTTTCCATGCAATAAAAAAGCTCCGGAAATCATTATCCCGGAGCCAATAAGCCATGCGCATAACAAGCATATTTTCAAAAAGCTTCATCATATCAAAACCTCGTCTGTCGTTCATATACAAAAAAACCCCGGAAATATCATCATTCCGGGGAATACTTCAATGCCATCACAACAAACGTCAAAGCCTTTGTCATCGCAACGCCTCTTCTTTCATCCAGACTATTACTGTTGGTTTTGGAATCTCACCAAATCATGCGCCAAAGCGCTCGCGGACTATACCGCCAATCGGGAATTTCACCCTGCCCCGAAGAACTGTTTATTTATTATCATCATTATTCATTTGTTTAACTACTGTTTTAGTATATACCCTGTCTCCGGCTCCGTCAAGTCTATTTTTTAACAATCTGTTCCCTTTTAGCTGTGATGTCCGCGTCCATCTATAACCGTTTACTCACCGTGCCCCGGCATCCAGTCCATCCAGGGTCTGTCCCATATAGATTGGCTGCTCATCCACAACCATGAGCTTCTGAACATATTCTGTGGGGCTTATCTTTTCATATTTTTTAAAGACACGGCAAAAATACAGAGGGTCCGAAAATCCGCAGGCAGCCGCCACATCTTTGATCATACGGCTTGTACCATACTGCTGAAGCAGCGATTTCGCATGATTGATCCTTAAATGGTTAAAATAGCTTAACGGAGATTCGCCCATCGACTGCTTAAACAGCTTTCGGAAATAAGACTGGGAATATCCGCATGCTGCGACGGTTTCAGTCAGTGAAAATCCCGGGTTTGCAAGATTAACATGCATCTGTTCAAGGACCGTCTCCAGCCGCAGGTCCTGCTTTTGATCCTGATTGTAAAAGCAGGCGAGTATCTGATAAATCAGATCACCCATCACATTAACCGCCGAAATATGGCGCACCTGATCGCGGTCCCAAAACTCCAGCGCAAGCTCCATCACTCTGCGGACACTGCCGCTTGTATCATCACAAAAGCATTTCACTCCCGGCTGCCCGATATTTCTGAAATTATTAATAAACATACACAGGTCCGTAAAGCCTCCGTCCGACTGTTTATAATGAAGGGTCATCGGAGGGATTACGAATATATCTCCGGGCTTAAAAGAATATTGTCCATCTCCGATCACCATCCTGCCACAGCCGGAAAGATTAAGCATGATCTCCCAGTAGCCGTGTTCATGCTCCGGAAAGCTGTGATATACCCGTTTTGACCGTCCTACACCTGCAACATCCAACAATATTTCTCCTTTTTGATCCTTTGTTTTTTAATATAAAATACCTTTTTAATCACGATCTATTGTAAGCCAAAAGAAGCGTTTTGTCCATATCATTCACTGCTTTTATTCATGGAATAAGCGCCCATATGATTTATAATAAAATCAGAACTGTTCCATACGGTATCATAATCAAACGAAAGGATGGATTTTTATGGGAATCAAATCAAGTGTAAGCTTATACAGCCTGCAATATCAGTTTTTATGGGGAAAAATGTCACTGGAAGATATTTTTAAATACATGAAAGAGCTTCATGTGGATGGCATTGAGCTTCTGCCGGATCAGATGCTTAAGGGCACACCGGAACCGTCAGAGGAAACCTATGCCATGTGGAATGACCTTGTAAAAAAATATGATCTCGGTCTTGCCTGCGATGATATTTTCCTGAATACAAACCTTTACAAAAACAGAGAGCTGACGAAAAGAGAATGTATCGACCTGATTAAAAAAGAGATTGTCATGGCGCATCGCCTTGGATTTAAGGTCATCCGTCTCGTTTCCATGGTTCCTGCATGGGTACTTGAGCCTTGTCTTGAAACGGCTGCTTTAAATGATGTCGCTTTATGTATTGAAATCCACGGTGGTCTTGGCTTTGATGTGCCAAAAACTGAAGAATATTTAAATGAAATGATCCGTCTGGATTCTCCGTACATCGGTATTGTCCCGGATACAAGCCTTTTCTGCCGCAAAGTGCCAAGAGTAGTAAGCAACTACTGCCGTGAAGTTTACAAAACAAATGACGATATTATCAAATATGCCGAAGAGGTTTTTGCAGGCGGCACCGATTTCTTTGCCTTAAATCTTAAAAACAACGGTATGGACCCGAAATTAAAGTCACTGATCAAAGACCCTGCAAAAGATATGTTTTTTGCGCAAAACCTGGAAGGCTACGAAAACCGTCCGCTCTCCTGCATGGACCCCTTTGTTAAATACATTAAACATTTCCATTTCAAATTATATGAAATGACGGAGGATGGTACCGAGTACAGTATTGATTACAAAGAAGTGCTTGAATATCTCCACAAACACGGCTATAACGGCTATGTTTCCACAGAATATGAAGGCAACCGCTGGGTTCTTCCGGATCACGAGATACCGGAAAAAGAACAGGTTGCTGCACATCAGAAACTCATCCAGAAGCTTATTAAGGACATTGAAGGATAAGGAGGAAAAAATCATGTTTGATAATAATGTATTTATCGAAGGCACCTGCAAAAATGTTGTCGAGGACGGCAAAGTAATCGGGTTTGAAATGCAGACTTATATTACCTATTACAGAGGAATCCCTCTTTCTATGATCAATTATCTTGCCGTAGAAGTGGACGGCGTACCCGTAGACCCGGAAACAATCCGTTTCACACCGGACCACATTGACTGGTTTTCCTTAAAAGAAATGGAAACCGTCAGCACGATCAAGTGGGAATATGGTGAGCGCGGTACGGTCCGCGTACTCCAGGAGGGCGGCCTCTCCAAAGGCACCCATCAGGTAAAACTGACCGTATGCACCCGTACCGCCTACATTCCGGTACCGCTTGAAGGTACGATGACCCGAACCGTAACGATTGAATAATACGGCAATATATGCCACCGGGCGGCAGCTGCCGCCCACCTATTTTTGCAGCCGCTCCTTTATAGCCCTACCTTCGCAGCCGTACCCTCGCAGCCAGCGGCAGGCTAAAAACCTGCCGCCGCGGCGATACACTCTTACTCCTGTGGCGGTGATGACGGTCTTGCCTCTGCTGCGGCGATGACTTCCTTTATGATTGCGGCCGCGTCCAGCTGTGGCTTCCTTTACCCCTGCCGCCGGCTGTGGCGATGGCTTCCTCTACTCCCGCGGCAGCTGCCGGCTGTGGTTGTGGCTTCCTTTATACTTGCGGCCGCATCCGGCTGTGGTTGCCATTTTCCTGTGAATGTGAACCGGGCAAACGTTCTCTGCGGGTTCCCAAAGCTCTGCCGCGGCCGCGCTCCAGCGCGTGACAGCGGGCGCATATTCCAAAAGGCGAACCTACCGGGAGCTTTCGCCCGCAGTAGCGGCATGTGGAAATATAGCTTGTTTTCTTGCCAAGAAGATAGCGCATGATCGTACGTTCTGTCCGGATGCGTTCCCGGTTCAGCCACTGGACATCGATCACCTTGCCCATACGCACAGAAAACTGATAATACAAATCCAGTTCTTTATAATACGTCTCATGGCGTGCAATACCTGAAGTGCCAATACGGTTTTTATCCGGATACGGCAAAGAAATATCCGCCGTATAGGTTTCACAATAGTGCAGCCACAATTCCACCACCGCCTTATCCTTAACATCAATGGGGCAGCTGATCATCCGGTACAGCGCCCGCTTATCTTCAAAACCGTCAATATATTCCCGCCTGCGGCTGGCCTGGTCATATAAAAATAATGTATCTTCAATGGACACCTTCACAAATGGCGGCGGCGGTGCCGTATCATGCCAGACCTTTAAAATAGCATCCAGCGGTTCGCCAAGCTCCAAAAGCACCTGTGGAAAACCGAGACTTACCGTCTCAATAGGCTTTTCCTGCGCTTCAAGGTTTTCACATATAAACTCCAGAGCCTCTGCGCCCATGGCCGTCACATATCCGGTATCATACTGTCCGAATCTTCCGGCTCTTCCGGCGATTTGCCTGATCTCGGAAATTTTAAGCGGCCGTCTTGAAATACCGTCAAACTTTTCTGTCTGCACAAAAACAATACGGCGCACCGGAAGGTTCAGTCCCATCCCTATGGCATCTGTGGCCACAACAACCTTTGTCTGCCCTTCGGCAAACATCTGTACCTGCCTGCGGCGTATTTCCGGCGGCAGGCTTCCGTAGATCACACTGGCCTTGATCCCCCGCTCCTCCAAGCGTCCGGCTACATCAAGCACAGAACGTTTGGAAAAGACAATAAGCGCATCGCCGGGTAAAAGACTGTCCGGGAACTCAAAGGGTTCCTTTTCGCATACAAGCGGCACCTTGCGCGCATACCGTCGAATCTCATACGCATCGCCGCACCGCCTAATCAGATGCGTCACCGCCGGCTCAGCTGCCGGGCTCAGACAGACATGGATTTCCTCCGCCAACAGGCCGAGAATTGCCCGTGTCCAGGAATGTCCCCGCTCGCTGTCCTCTACCATCTGTGCTTCGTCAATCACTGCAATGTCATAAGATTGATTCAAATCTGCCATCTCGATTGTTGAGGCCCGCACCCGGCTGTTCGGCATTTCAATGCACTCCTGACCGGTCAGCATCGTACATGGTGTATGAGATGCCTTCATCTGTTCAAAAACCTCCAGTGCCAAAAGTCTTAAAGGCCCGAGATAAACGCCCTGACGGGCATTTTTCAGCCGTTTTAGCGCCTGAAAGGTCTTTCCGCTGTTTGTCGGCCCGACATGCAAAATAAAATGGCGGTTCATTTCCAGCGCCTTTGGGAACTCCATTTCCGGCCGGGTCGGAACAAGCTCGGTCATCTTGTTTTCGATACAAAAGCGCCGGTAATCCTGGCACAGTCCAAACAGTGTATGCACGCAGATCGCACCGTTTTTCTCCTTCTGAAGATAACCAAGAAAGTTCTCATCCAGCATACTGTGATCGTCCGGAAACAGTATTGCCACATCCAGCCGTACCAGCTCCGGAATCAGCTCCTGAAACATCATGGAAACCATACCTTTATTTTTATGGCGCATGGCGATATAAAGCAGGTTTTTAATCTGACGGTGATAATCTTCAAGAATCCCCCGGCTTACCTGATGTGCTCCGGTCCTCCGGAGTGTTTTTTTAAGATTGCCGATACGCTTTTCATAGCCGGAAACACGGCTCACAGCCCGCTTTTTCCGGGCATCCTGACGATATTGGGATATATAAAATTGAATTAAATCTGTTTCACTTAATAGCATTGCCGATCACCCGTATATTTTTCCTAAAATCTTAAGCATCACACCCGCGGGAAGCAGCCGGTACAAAACGACCAGCATTTTGTTGGACAGGCCAACAGTATCATGGGCCGGCAGACGCTTTTTCTCCACTAGGCGCACCATCCGCCGGGCAACCGTTTCGGCACACATCCCATTTTTTTCGGAAGCTTCCATCTTTGACACAGACATTTTTATTCTTCCGCCGTAAAGCTCATCACCCTGAAAATTTTTCTGCCGGTTTGCGCTAAATTCCGTCTGCACATCATTGAGCATGACCGCGCAGGTCTGAACGCCAAACGGAGCCAGCTCAATCCTGAGCGCATCACAAAATGCGTTCATCCCGGCCTTGCTCACCGAGTAAAAGCTTTGATACGGCAGAGGAAAAATCGCCCCCAGGGATGAAATAAACACGATTTTCCCTTGTCTTGCTTTGCGCATCGCCGGAATAACCGCCTGGCTGCACCAGATCGCACCGTTTTGATTAACTGCAAGCTGACGGATGATTGCCTCCTCGCCGGAAAACTCTGCGGCACCGGAAATCCCCATTCCCGCATTGTTAACCAGCACATCGATCTTCTTTTCCTTTTCCAGTATTTCAAGAAACGTGGCATCCACCTGAGATTTTTTGGAAACATCACATGAAATCCACCGGATTTTTGGATAGTCATGTCCCGGATGCCGGCATATTCCATAGACAATATAATTTTTCCGGACAAGCTGACATGCCACGGCAAGTCCGATCCCCCGGGAAGCCCCGGTAACAACTGCAACTTTCTTTTTCATCATCTCTATCCTCTGATATAAATCGTCATGTACGCATGTACACAGTATTTTGGGCATAAACAGCAGGGAATGAGCATTTCTCTTATCTTTATTTCAGGACTCATTCCGGGCAGTACTGCCGTACGAGCTCCACATAAAACATATTTCCGTAATTATAACGCCATCCGCCATTCCTCTCCTCGGACAATGCATTGACATAGACCGCCGTTTCCCCGCCGGACATATCTTTTGCAAAATTCTGAGCCAGTTCAAATGTGTGGATTTTACCGTGATCAGCGACATAGTACAGATATGTAATACCAAAATTATAAGCCTGGATCACACTGTTCAGATCACACGACAGTGCCTCCCCTTCTTTTAAAAGAGCCGCAAACACACTGCATCCCTGACGGATCGATTCCTCCGGCATCAGGGAACCGGGTGCAAGCCCCAGCGATTCACTGGACTGCATGACATCGTTGCCCTCACCCCGGGACTCCACCTGCATAATCGCCAGCAGCAGCTCCTCGTAATCTTCAATACCATTTTCCCGGGCATACTGTTTCACCAACGGCTCGTAAGCCAGCACGGATTCTGAAAGGCTCTGGCGCTGCGTCTCGTTTCTGTTTTTCGAGGTTATATAGCCTTTGATGACAAGCCCCGCCGCAGAGGCTGCCAGTACGAGCACGAGCAGCGCGGCAACTGCCATACGGCGCGTACTGCCTGCGGCAGCATGCTTTTTCTTTGCCCGCCGTCCATGGCCGGATTGCTTTTTAGCCGGACGTCTGACCGGACTGTTCTTCACAATATTTTTTTCCATTCGTTCTCCTTAGTATACCCCATCACAATAAAGCCATCGCGGCCGTTCCAGCAAGCAGCAAAATCAGTCCGGCAGCCGCTTTCTTTTTAAGCCTTTCTCCAAACACAAAATAGGAAAAAATTACTGTAACAAGCACGCTGAGCTTATCAATCGGCGCCACCGCACTTGCCGGCCCCTCCTGCAGGGCCCGGTAGTAGCACAGCCAGGATGCCCCTGTGGCAATCCCGGAAAGACAGATAAAGCCCAGCTCTTTTTTGTCCAGCTGCTTTAGCATATGCTGCTTTCCCGTAATCAACACCATGACCCATGCCATGATCAGCACAACGACGGTACGGATCGCTGTTCCCAAATTGGACTCGACATCCGAAATCCCGATCTTTCCCAAAATTGCTGTAAGGCTGGCAAACAATGCCGATCCGGCCGCATAAAGCAGCCATCCCGCCGGCCCGCTCTTTTTTTGTGTTTGAACATCTTTTTTCTCGATCATTAAAAATATTCCAAGTGCAATGAGCAAAACAGCCACGCCCTTTAAAAGACTGATCGTTTCACCGAGAAAGATAAACGCAAGAAGAATTGTCAATACTGTACTGGATTTATCCACTGGCACAACCTTATTAATATCTCCGCTCTGCAATGCACGAAAATAGCACAGCCAGGACGCTCCTGTGGCAGCTCCGGAAAGTATCAGAAAAATCAGTGTTTTACTACTGATTGACGGTATCTGATCCCCCGAACCTGCAATCCACACAATCATCCATGAAAAAATGAGGACAACAACCGTCCGGATCGCCGTAGCAACCGTTGAATCTGTTTTTCTTATTCCACACTTTGCCAGGATTGCGGTAATGCCCGCAAAAAAAGCCGACCCGGCGGCATATAAAATCCACAAACGTCATTCCTTCTTTCCAGATACTTCATACCATAAATCCGTATAAACAGACCGCGATTTTTAAATCGCAGCCTAGGCAGGGGAAGCTTCCTTTCCCTACCCGGTCATCGCGATACCTCGCTCATCCCGTGGCATTGCCGCCCGTTGATCGTTCCCGTCGGATGCACGCTCATGCAAGCACAGCGGGTTCTCACTTATGCTTCGGCCGTGCAGGGCGCGTGGCACCGGTGCGCAGCACCGCCCGCCAGGCGCACTCGCGCAATCAGAAAAGCCCTGGAGCTATCAGGCTTTCCTGTAACTCCAAGGCTTCTTTTATGCATTTATTGTGTTTTTCAAGGATGAACGTTTATCCTTAAAACCGCATAAACGTCTTTGCCCCTGAATAAACGTTTTTTAAGCATTCTTCTGAGCGATAGCTGCCTGAGCTGCTGCCAGTCTTGCGATAGGCACACGGAACGGTGAGCAGGATACATAATCCAGACCGATCTTATTGCAGAATTCTACGGAGCTTGGGTCACCGCCATGCTCGCCGCAGATACCTACATGAAGGTTCGGGTTCACCGGCTTGCCTAACTCGATTGCCATCTTCATCAGTTTGCCAACACCAACCTGGTCAAGCTTAGCAAACGGATCGTTCTCGAAAATCTTTGCATCATAGTAAGCATTTAAGAACTTACCGGCATCATCACGGGAGAAACCATAGGTCATCTGTGTCAGGTCGTTTGTACCAAAGCAGAAGAAATCAGCTTCCGTAGCAATCTCATCAGCTGTCAGAGCAGCTCTTGTGATTTCGATCATTGTACCAACTTCATACTTAAGATCAACGCCTGCGGCAGCGATCTCAGCATCTGCAGTCTCAACAACAAATTTCTTCACATATTTTAATTCCTTGATGTCGCCAACTAACGGAATCATGATCTCCGGCTCTACGTTCCAGTCCGGATGTGCCTTCTTAACATTGATCGCAGCACGGATAACAGCTTTGGTCTGCATCTTTGCGATTGACGGATAAGTTACAGCCAGACGGCATCCACGATGACCCATCATCGGGTTGAACTCGTGGAGGGAATCGATGATCGCTTTGATCTGATCCACAGTCTTGCCCTGAGCGTCTGCAAGCTTCTTGATGTCTTCTTCATCTGTCGGAACAAATTCATGAAGAGGCGGATCCAGGAAACGGATTGTTACCGGGTTGCCTTCAAGAGCTTCGTAAAGCGCTTCAAAGTCACCCTGCTGATATGGCAGAATCTTGTCAAGCGCAACTTCTCTTTCTTCTTCTGTCTCAGCGCAGATCATCTCACGGAAAGCATCGATTCTGCCTTCGCCAAAGAACATATGCTCTGTACGGCAAAGACCGATACCTTCAGCACCAAGCTCACGGGCCTTCTTAGCATCTTCCGGTGTATCTGCATTTGTACGAACCTTCATTGTTCTGTACTTGTCAGCCCAGGACATAATGCGGCCAAATTCGCCGGCGATCGTTGCATCTACGGTAGGAATGATACCGTCATAGATGTTACCGGTTGTACCATCGATGGAGATGAAGTCTCCTTCGTGGAACTCTTTGCCGCCAAGTGTAAATTTCTTATTTGCTTCATCCATCACGATGTCACCGCAGCCGGATACACAGCACTCACCCATACCACGGGCAACAACGGCTGCATGGCTTGTCATACCGCCGCGAACAGTGAGGATACCCTGAGCAGACTTCATACCTGTGATGTCCTCAGGAGATGTCTCAAGACGGACAAGAACAACCTTTTCGCCTCTTTCAGCCCATTCTACGGCATCATCTGCTGTGAATACAACTTTACCGCAGGCAGCACCAGGAGAAGCGCCAAGGCCTTTGCCCATCGGAGTAGCAGCCTTTAAAGCAGCTGCATCGAACTGCGGATGAAGAAGTGTATCAAGGTTACGCGGATCGATCATTGCTACTGCTTCTTCTTCTGTTCTCATGCCTTCGTCAACAAGGTCGCAGGCAATCTTAAGAGCAGCCTGAGCTGTTCTCTTACCATTACGGGTCTGAAGCATGAACAGCTTTCCATGCTCAACTGTAAATTCCATATCCTGCATATCTCTGTAATGCGTTTCCAGAGTTTTGCAAACTTCCTTGAACTGCTTGAAAGCTTCAGGGAATTTTTCTTCCATTTCAGAAATGTGCATCGGTGTACGAACGCCGGCAACAACGTCCTCGCCCTGAGCGTTGGTCAGGAACTCGCCGAACAGACCGTTTGCACCGGTTGCCGGGTCACGGGTAAATGCAACACCTGTACCGCAGTCATCACCCATGTTACCGAAAGCCATCATCTGTACGTTTACAGCAGTACCCCAGGAATATGGGATGTCGTTGTCGCGGCGGTAAACGTTTGCACGGGGATTATCCCAGGAACGGAATACAGCCTTAACAGCGCCAATTAACTGCTCTTTTGCATCGGATGGGAAATCAGAGCCGATCTTTGCCTTGTACTCAGCCTTGAACTGGCCGGCCAGAGTCTTAAGGTCCTCAGCAGTCAGATCTACGTCCTGCTTTACACCCTTTTCTTCTTTCATCTTGTCGATGAGCTCTTCAAAATATTTCTTGCCGACTTCCATAACAACATCGGAGTACATCTGAATAAATCTTCTGTAACAATCCCATGCCCAACGTGGGTTACCGGAAGCCTCAGCTAAAGTTTCAACAACCTCTTCATTCAGACCAAGGTTAAGAATTGTATCCATCATACCAGGCATCGAAGCTCTTGCACCGGAACGAACAGAAACAAGGAGCGGATTTTCTTTATCTCCGAACTTCTTGCCTGTGATTTCTTCCAGCTTACCCATAGCTTCCATGATCTGTGACATGATCTCGTCATTAATCTGTCTGCCATCTTCGTAGTACTGTGTACACGCCTCCGTTGTTACGGTAAAGCCCTGGGGTACTGGAAGTCCAAGACCTGTCATTTCGGCAAGGTTTGCACCTTTACCACCAAGGAGCTCGCGCATAGATGCGTTACCCTCGCTAAACAAATAAACCCATTTCCTAGCCATTTGTTTTATTCCTCCTAAAATGTATTTTATTTGTTAATATATGGTCACCAAATATCGTGCCCTCCGATGGAGATGGTAAATGGAGATCATATAATACTACCAGCATTTCTTTGCCAGGCACGCCCTCGCTGACGCTTCGGTCGCGGGCTTCGCCCGATGCTCTGTCACAAATAAAAATTTATCTGCCAGCAGACATTTTTATTTGTTCCTTCGCGCCTGGCTCATTGCCTACGCGAACATTATACCACAGGAAAGGGGGATTTTCAAACTGATTTTTGGGGATTTTCATATTATTTGAAGTTTTTTTGTATCCGTCCCGCCATGCGGCACTCCCCGCCTGCTATGTATTTTTAAATCCGCCGCAGAGGCGGTGTTTTCCATAAAATTTTCCGGACCCGCAGGCTAAAACAAAGGACACGGAAAACCCAGTCGATAATCATAGCGATCCAGACACCGATTACGCCATAGCCAAAGATTACACCGATAATATAGCTGAATACGAGACGGAACATACACATGGAAAAAATCGATACCGCCATTGGAAAACGCACATCATTGGCCGCTCTTAAAGCATTCGGCATCGTAAAGGCCGCCGGCCACAAAAATACAGCACTGATATTATGGATGCAGATCAGCACAAAAGCCAGCCAGCGGGTTTCCTCCGTCATACTGTAACATTTAAGAATAAGCGGCATGGCTGCAAACAGCAGGATATTTACGGCCCACATGATCGCATATGTCCATTTCATCAGCTTTTTAAAATAGTAACGCACCTGATCAAAATCTCCGGCGCCGACGCACTGTCCGATGACCGTCACAAGCGCCAGACCCATAGCCTGCCCGGAAAGTGTACAAAATGATCCCAGATTATTGGCCACCGCGTTGGCCGCAATCTGAACAGTGCCGAAACCGGAAATCAGACTGACAAGCAGGACACGTCCCAGCTGAAAAAAGCTGTTTTCAAGGCTGTTTGGCACACCGATCGCAAGAATACGCCGGATCAGCGCCGGTTCCAGCCGAAAACGCAAAAGGCCGCGCACATGTACCGGATATTTTTTACTGTGAAGCCAGGCCAAAACGATTGCTGCTGCCAGTGCTCTGGAAATGGTCGAAGATGCCGCCACACCGTCGGCTCCCCGGCCAAAGCCGAAAACAAAAACAGCATTTCCGATAATATTAACGACGTTCATCAGCGCCGACGTACACATGGAAATTTTGGAATTGCCCTGTGCGCGGAACAGCGCTGCACCGGCATTGTATACGGCGATGAACGGGTAAGAAAAAGCAGAAATAAGAAAATAGATCAGAGCACTGTCCATGACGGCCTTTTCTGTACTGCCAAACAGCAGATGCAGCAGGGGTACACGCCATAAACAGACCACAGCCATCAGCAGTACGCCGATCAGCCCTGTAATGTAGATCAGCTGATTGGCTGCCGTCTGTGCCCGCTGCGGCTGCTTTGCCCCCAAAAGCTGGGCGACAACCACAGCTCCGCCGGTTCCAAGGGCCGCAAATATGTTAATGATCAAAACATTGATCAGGTCCACAAGGGCCACGCCTGAGACAGCGGTCTCCCCGGCTGCTGAAACCATCATTATATCCGCCATACCGACCATAACCGATAAAAGCTGCTCTACCAGAAGCGGCGCGATGAGCTTCTTTAGCGCTGCATTGCTAAACAGCCGTTGTTTTACCAACGGCTGTACACTCTCTGTCTTTTTCAGAATCATATATCCTTAAAAAGCGAGGCGCTCGTCCAGATAGCTTTCAAGCTCCTCGATCTTAATACGCACCTGCTCCATCGTGTCACGGTCGCGCACTGTGACACAGCCATCATTTTCCGAGTCAAAATCATAAGTTACGCAGAACGGTGTTCCGATCTCATCCTGACGGCGGTAACGTTTACCAATATTTCCACGGTCATCATATTCGCAGTTGTATTTTTTCGATAACTGCATATAAATCTTTTCCGCAGGCTCTGCCAGCTTTTTAGACAGCGGCAGAATACCAACCTTCACCGGAGCCAGTGCCGGATGGAAATGCAGCACCGTACGCACATCGCCCTCGCCGATTTCTTCTTCATCATAAGCGCCGCACAAAAAGGCAAGAACGACACGGTCTGCGCCCAGTGAAGGCTCAATAACATAAGGAATGTATTTTTCCTTCTTCACATCATCAAAATACGACATGTCCTCACCGGATACATTCTGATGCTGAGTCAGGTCATAATCCGTACGGTCAGCGATGCCCCACAGCTCACCCCAGCCAAATGGGAATAAAAATTCAATATCGCTGGTGGCCTTTGAATAAAAGGACAGTTCTTCCTTTTCATGGTCACGCACACGCATCTCCTCATCCTTCATTCCAAGAGACTTCAGCCAGTCGATACAGAACTGACGCCAGTAGGAAAACCACTCAAGGTCCGTATCCGGCTCGCAGAAAAATTCCAGCTCCATCTGTTCAAATTCGCGGGTACGGAATGTAAAATTGCCCGGTGTAATCTCATTTCGGAAGGATTTTCCGATCTGTCCGATACCAAACGGAATTTTCTTGCGGGAAGTTCTCTGGACATTTTTAAAATTCACAAAAATACCCTGAGCCGTTTCAGGTCTTAAATATACTGTATTTTTAGCATCCTCGGTTACACCCTGAAAGGTTTTAAACATCAGATTAAACTGACGGATTTCTGTGAAATTATGCTTGCCGCAGGATGGACAGGGAATCTTGTGTTCCTCGATAAAAGCGCTCATTTCCTCATTGGACCAGCCGTCCACAGAGCCTTCGACAGTCATTCCGTTTTCGGCCATATAATCCTCAATAAGCTTGTCTGCTCTGAAACGTTCATGACATTCGCGGCAGTCCATAAGAGGATCGGAAAAGCTTCCCAGATGGCCGGATGCCACCCATGTCTGAGGATTCATCAGGATCGCGCAGTCAACACCGACATTGTATGGATTTTCCTGGATAAACTTCTTCCACCATGCCCGCTTAACATTATTTTTCAGTTCAACGCCGAGATTGCCGTAATCCCATGTATTGGCCAGCCCTCCATAAATTTCCGAGCCCGGATACACAAAGCCTCTGGCTTTTGCCAGTGCCACAATTTTGTCCATTGTCTTTTCCATTTTTTCTCTACCTCACAATTTGTATAATCTTTTTTGTCATGTCCGGCCGCAATCTGGTACACCAGCGTTTGACCGCGGCAGACAGCGGCATATCATGCATGTCATGCATATCATATGCTTACCGGTAAAGCACGACCGACAATGTGCCGTCGCTTTGAGCGGATGAACGGTCAAGCAGCGTCACATTGCTGCTGACATAGGCGATCTTCCCCGGTACGGCAATATTATGCGCCGTGTAGGTAATCACCGCCTCATAGTCTGCGATGTCTGGAATCGCTGAAAGACTTCCGGTTTCACTGCCCTGCGTGTCTTTAAAGCTAAGCCCTGCGGCATCACCGGAAATATCCGATGCCTCCACAAGCTCAAGCTGCGTATAGTTAAAATCCGCATAATCCTGAGCTGTTTCATAGGTCAGCACGACCCGGGCACTGTCATCTTTGACCGAAATCTCATCCACTGTGATCGTTTTATCCTTTTCCTTGCCGGAGTCTGCCGGATGCTCCCTGTTATAGGCTTCAACCTGCGCATTTACATAGGCTTCAAGCGCATCCTGAGAATAATAGTCCTCGCCAAAGGATTCTACTGCCAGCTCCGTAATGCTGCCATCCTTGTTGACCGCCACTGTATTTTCAGTAAATTTAGATACGTCGGTTCCGGCACCGCAGCCTGCCGCACACACAGACAGCGTCCATAACAGCCCCGCTGCCGCACAGCCTTTTAATCGTCTCATACACATCCGCCTCCTCTCAGGCATTTAAGGAAAACTTAACCCCTATTTTAGCGTTTCTTTTTGAGATTTTCAACCTATTTCTTACATTTATTTTATTAACGGTTCGCCTGCATTTATGAACTGTCCCGGCGATTTTGCCGTACATCCCGTGTTCGCTGAGGGCACAATTTTTTTATTGCATAGGAGACTGCGTTCCTATGCAGTAAAAAAGCTCCCCTTACGATGCGCACGCGCGCGATCAGAAAATTATCGCTGAAGCGGCCGCGCCTGGCGCTTAGGTTGTGCAGACGGAACGCTTTGTTCTCAAAGCTTGCAGCATTACAGCAGCTCCAGCATATCTAACGACTTAAAATGCCGGTCCACATGCAGCTTCAGATAATGGGACATGACCTGATCCAGCTGCGCGAACACTTCGGGACTGACGGTAAAAGTGTACAGTTTTTCCACCGGAGCCGATACAATATACTGCATCGTGTAGATTGTTGACGGATGAAGCGGCTTCAGTCCGTGCTCTTTATGGCGGCAGTTTTCACAGACAACCGCGCACCTTGAAAAACTAAATGCCGCCAGCTGCTCGCTGCTTCCGCATACAGCACACGAAAAGCACTGTGGATATTCACCTTCACAGACAAGCACCTTAAGCTCATAAATACGGCGCACCAGCTTAAAATCAATGATTTTTTTGCACAGGATGCGCAGTGTCTGATAAAGAAGCTTTAAAAGCTCTGTCCCGTCGATATTTTCCCGGGCATAATAGCCGGCAAATTCAAGAAAGTAAAAGCCGTAGCACGTCGCTGTCAGGTTCTCCCGAAGCTCCATAAAATAGTTGGAAACCTCCGCTCCCACAAGTGTATAAGCATCCCGCCCCGGGATCAGAGAAAATTCACCAAACACAAAGGGTTCTGCCGCAGCCAGCAGCTGGCTTTTAGGCCGTCTTGCCCCCCTGGCAAAAGCCGTGATCTTTCCCAGACTGCATGTCAGAAGGACAAGCCGCTTATCATATTCGCCGACGGGCATTGCCGAAATCACCATACCGGTCACTTTTAACGTTTCTGCCATTTGCTCATACGCCTTCTATTTAATAGTCTTTCTTATTATATCCAAAATTTTTAATAAGAAAATCACTGTCCCGCCAGTCTTTTTTTACCTTGACCCAAAGCTGAAGATTGACTTTAATGTTTAACAGGTTTTCAATCTCCTCCCGCGCCTGTGAACCGATTTTTTTGAGCATACTGCCCTGCTTTCCGATAATAATGCCCTTGTGTGAGTCCTTCTCACACACAATCGTCGCGTCAATATCGATCATATTTCCTTTAGGACGTGTTTTCATCCGCTCAATCGATACGGCGATCCCATGAGGAATTTCCTCGTCAAGAAGGCGCAGCGCCTTCTCCCGGATCAGTTCTGCGACGATCTGGCGCTCCGGCTGGTCCGTCACCGTATCTGCGTCATAAAACTGCGGCCCCTCAGGCAGATATTTCATAACGACTTTGATGATCTCGTCGGTATTTTCACCTTTTGCCGCAGAGCAGGGAACGATTTCTGCAAAGCTGCAAATATCTTTATAAGTATCGATCACACTTAATATTTCTTCTTTTTTCACAGTATCAATTTTATTGATCACGAGAATGACCGGTGTTTTTACAGCAGAAAGCTGCTGTGCAATATGGCGCTCTCCGGCGCCGATATATGTCGTAGGCTCCACAAGCCATAAAATCACATCCACCTCGGAAAGTGTCCGCTCTGCAACGGTTACCATATATTCGCCCAGCTTATTTTTCGCTTTATGGATTCCCGGCGTATCAACGAAAATGATCTGTCCCTCATCACATGTATAAACTGTCTGGATACGGTTGCGCGTTGTCTGTGGTTTACGGGATGTAATCGCGATCTTCTGCCCGATAAGACGGTTCATCAGTGTCGATTTTCCTACATTGGGGCGTCCGATCAGCGTCACAAAACCGGATTTAAAGTTATTTTCCATATTCCTCCACCATTCTTTATATTTCCGCTTTTTTGTAACTATTCAGCCATGCGGCCGCAGAGACAAAGGCTCAGCGCAAGTTTACTTGCTCGCGAAAATTGAGTGTTTAGCCGTGTATGCGGCAAAAAGCTGCCAAAGCAGCGCAAACGCGAGATGCATGGCTGAATTGTTACATTTTTTGTTCCTGTCCGCTCTGGTCATTGGCATCACAGGCCGGCCATCAAAGGTTTTCGACTGCTCCGAAGAGGCTGCGGTTTTTATCAATCTGAGATTCACTGCCCACCACACACATATAATTCTGAGATACAAAGCTTTCCACAAGTCCGGCAAAGCTTCGGATCGTCTCCTGATTGGTTGAAAGCATCTCATCTCTTGTCTTTTGGAGGTCCTCATTGGTCAGTCCTGCAAAATAAGCGCCAAGGGAACGGGCCGCCGCCAGAAACGGCTTTTGCGGTGCATCGGCAGCGCTGACCGCCCCGATAATATATTTAAGCATATCCCGGTCGCTGACTTCAAAATTTTTAAGATATTCGGCACACTGACGGTATACATCCAGTGTTTCTTTAAGATTCGGATCGCGGTAGGATGCAAAATAAGCATTGCCGTTTCTTGAAAATCCGCTCATGCAGCCGTAAGCGCCGCCTTTCACCCGAAGCGCTGTCCAAAGGTACTCATATTCCATAATCACCTTAAGCACATTTAAGCCGCCGTGATAGCGGTAACCGGCCTTCACAAAATTTCCGGCGCACACAGCATACTGTACCATACCGGATGTGATAAAGCCTTCATTTTTAGCCTGAGGTTCAAACGTAAACGCTTCCTTCCCGGGAATCTGTCCGTACAGCCGGTCTTTTAATCCTAAAAGTGCTTCCTCGGCGGCAGAAAGCACGTCTTCCCGTCCGGTCAGATCGATCATCACATTGTCCTTCCGGAAAATAAATGCCGCCGTTTCTTTTAAGGCCGCTGTCAGCTGTGCACTGCGTGCGTCAAAATCTTCAGCCAGACCGCGGATAAAGTGATAGTAATCCATACCTGAGAGCTGTTCTTTAACGGCTCCGGCCTCTGAAAAATAGGAGGTTGCCCGGTTCACAGCCACCGCATGTCCGGCAGAATTAAACGCCATCTGGAGCCGTGACACCTGTTCGTCTACAATTTCTTTCAGCCGCTTCACATCATCCAGCCGGGATTCAAACATCATCTCTTCCATAAGCGTTGCCATTTGCCCAAGCCTTGCAGTCATAGCGCGCCCGCCAACCTCAAAACGCAGGCTATAGCCGTCAGGGTCCTGTGCGCCATATACGGAGGCAGTTGTATAAATGCCGCCGGTATACATACTGATCTCGTTATTTAAATCCTGATATTCATAATTTTTTGTATCAATATTGCCGAGTACTGCGGCTAAAAGCCCCGCATAGCTCATGAGCCTTTTTGGCATTTTGCTTATATCAAACATCAGCTTCATATAGCCGATACCCCGCGTTTCATAAGCATGCACAAGACCGGGGAAACCGCCTACCGGCCGTTCTTCATTGACAACCGGAACCGGCGCTTTGTCAATATCCTCAAGTGTCAGCATTGGGATCGATTTCAGTTCTTCCTGGGAGGACGGAGTTTCCTGATATTCTCTGAGATGTTTTGTATCGGCAACGATCTTTTCGATCTCATCGGCGGTCATTGCCGCTTTTTTATCGGCAAGTGCACGGGCCAGACGCACCTCATTTTCTTTCGCCAGCCCCTGCTTTGGCGAAAGGACAAGCAGCGAGGCGTGGGGATTGTCCAGAAGATATGTCTCGATCAGCTTTTCAAAATAGCCGGTGCCGATTTTTTCTCTGAGGGCATCAAACGTCTGAAAGCGTTTTAAATGGGTAAACGGCTGTGTTTGATCATACAGCCAGCTGTCCATCATCAGGATGCCATACATCAGCCCGCTGGGCGCAAAGCCGTAATCCGCCTCGCGGAACTTAAATTCCATTGTATTTAATGCTGCTTTTAAAGAATTTTCATTCAGCCCTTCCCGGACAATCTGACGCAGCGTCGTGCGGATAATATCCATAAACGTTTCTTTGTCTGATGCATTGCTGTTTTTAGCGATGATCGACATATACGGCTGCCGGATGGATTTTTCATATTCACAGTACGCATCCTTGGCAATACCGCTGGAGATAAGCGCCTTTTTCAGCGGTGCCCCCGGGCAGCTCATCAGAGCGTAATCAAGCACCTGGAAAGCGACGCTCATCATCGGATCAAGGCTGTCTTTAAGAACAACATTGTAGGCCAGATAGGTATTATCCTTCACATCCTCGCCGCTTCCAAGAGAATAGTCACAGACTGCCTCTCTCATAGCATCAAACGGTTTTTGCAAAGCGATTTCAGAATCAACTTCCAGGCGGTCGAAGTGACTTAAGTAGGCGCTGTCAATAAAGTCCAGCTTTTCCCGCACATCGAAATCGCCATACAGATAAATGTAGCTGTTGGATGGGTGATAATAGCGCCGGTGAAACTCAAGGAAGCTTTCATAGGTCAGCTCCGGGATCACATCCGGATCGCCGCCGGATTCCTGGCCATAGGTCGTATCCGGAAACAGCGTTGAAGTGATACGTCTTGAAAGTACCTGCTCCGGCGAAGAAAAAGCGCCTTTCATTTCATTATAAACAACACCGTTATAGGTCAGGTCGTCATCAGCGGATTCCATGGCATAGTGCCACCCTTCCTGCTCAAAAATTTCCCTCCGACTGTAAATATTTGGATAAAAAACACTGTCTAAATATACATGCATAAGGTTCTGGAAATCTTTGTCATTGCAGCTTGCTACCGGATACATCGTTTTATCCGGATAGGTCATGGCATTTAAAAATGTATTCAGCGAGCCCTTCACAAGCTCTACAAACGGGTCCTTTACCGGAAAATTTCTGGAACCGCACAGTACAGAGTGCTCAAGAATATGGGCAACACCGGTACTGTCCCTGGGCGGTGTCCTGAAAATAATATCAAACACTTTATTTTTGTCATCATTGGATAATACGGCCACACACGCGCCGGTCCTGTTGTGGCGCAGCATCGCCGCATAAGATTTCACTTCATCAATATATTCCTGAGAAACAAGCGTATACGCCGGATGAATATGTTCAAAATCTTTCTGTATCATAGCTAATGCTCATCCTCCTTCTACTACTATATATTTATGGTTAATATCCCTTACAGTCCGTAAGGAATCAACCATGTCCGCTGCCGCGGTCATGCTATGGCTTCGCCCGGAATGCGTACTTTTGCGCATAAGAAAGCGCCCTTCGGGCACTGCGCAAAAGACGCGGTATAATAGCCGCTCTGCGGCTATTATACCATGTCCGCTGCCGATATTCAAACGTATTCAAACGGTTTTCCAGGGGATTGGCCAAATATTTCGTTTTCGCGGCGGCAGCTGACATCGCCGATGCCTTCCAGATAGCTGCGCATAACCGTAGCGATCCCGTAAACAAGATAAAAGCTGCCGATCCGCCGAAAAAATCCGGCGCCGATTTGTATCGTCTCCGCACCTGCGCCAAAAATAGCAATCAGGTGTCCGCCCAGAGCCAGTACAAGCGCAGTCAGCATCAAAGATACGATGGACATCAGTACAAGACCGACCATACATGTTTTTTGCATACGTTTTTTATTTCCGGAGCCATAGTCCTGTGCAACCAGTGTGGAAATACCGGAGCCAAGATTAATGATCGGAACCATCACAATCGAATCCACACGATAGGCCGTCGTAATCGCGGCGACTGTCTGCGTGCCAAATCCATTCATAAAAAAATGCAAAAAAGATACTTCCGAAAGGCATGAATCACAATAAATACCGTCATTGCTGCCTGTGCGATTACCGTAGCAGCTGCGGCTCCAAAGACGCTCCATCTAAAGAAGGCCACAAATATAATATCAAGAACGACATTAATAATAGAAGAGATCATCACGGAATAAAAAGGGGCGCGGCTGTCACCCATTCCGCGCAGTACCGCTGAAAATACATTATACACAGCCAAAAACGGAATACCAGTCCGTTGTTGTCGTACCTACGGCCGCCAGTGCCCGCTCACCTTCCACATTTCCGACAATAAATGCATCCGCCCAATTATAAAGCTGCTGCAAAATACCGCTTAGAATCAGAGGAAGGCTGAATTTCAGCAGCGTCTGCGCAATATTCATCATGCGATCCTTTTTCCCTTCTTTTGTCATATAGAACTCCTTCCCTTATCTAAATTCATTTTCTCCCGAAAAAAATACCGTATACAAGACAGCCTTGTATACGGCAGGTATTCATCCTAAATATTTTTCTTTTTTACTGATGACCGGCAATCCACGCCGCCACATCGGCTTTAAATTGCAGCCAGGCATCCTCATGCTCCACATAGTACAGCGGGCAGAGCTTTCCGGTAACATCATAATGACGGATCACATTCTCCGGCGGCACCTGAAGATACTCGCACAGCCAACCGGTGAGCCAGACAAGCGCATCATAGGTTGTATCATTAAACTTTCCGGTTTCATCCGGATGACAGACCTCTATGGACACCGTATCATTATTCCGGCTGTTGGACGCATAAGCCACCTCAGAGGTTGGCACACACTGAACGATCTCGCCTTCCAGGCCCACAATAAAGTGGCTGCTGGCATATGTTTCCTGGCTGTCCTTAAGCCCCTCAAAGTAACTCCGGTTCTCCATCGCCGTCGTTCCGGGGTTCGCCACATAGTGAATCACGATCCCTGTGATCTTCTCAGTGGCGATCTGCGGCCGCGAAAAGCTGTTTGGCGTCAAAAGCTCCACATCTATATCCGGCCGGTATTTTTCGATCGCTTCCTGGGAAACCTTTGTCACATCTACCGTTGCCATCACCGTCGCCTTATGCCGTCCTCTCATTAAAAAAACTGCCAGAATCACAACGATGACCGCCAAAGCTGCCACGGCTGCCAGATATATCCATCGCGTCGCGCCCGGCCTTTGTCTTCTGTTCATATCCCTCATTCCCCTGCCTATGTACAGCAGCGCAGCAGCACGGCACAGCCGCCGCTGCATCCCCCTTTCTGCTGCACCCAAAACCGGGGCCCAAAGCCCGCCTTCTTCGCATTGCTAAACGGTTTTGCCTTGGCCCCGGTATATTATGTTTCTCCGTTAATGATCCACGCTGTAATTTGGCGCTTCCTTTGTAATCTGAATGTCATGGGGATGACTTTCTTTGAGGGAAGCCGCAGAAATTTTAATGAAACGTCCGTTTTCCTTCAGTTCTTCGATTGTTTTCGTACCACAGTAGCCCATGCCGGCTCTCAGACCGCCGATCAGCTGGAATACGGTATCTTCCACAAATCCCTTGTAAGCAACACGTCCTTCAACGCCTTCCGGTACAAGCTTTTTGGCATCGGACTGGAAATAACGGTCTTTGCTTCCGTTTTCCATAGCCGCAATGGAACCCATTCCGCGGTAAACCTTATACTTTCTGCCCTGATACAGCTCAAAGCTTCCCGGGCTCTCATCGCAGCCTGCAAACATACTGCCCATCATGCAGACATTGGCTCCGGCAGCAATGGCCTTTGTCACGTCACCGGAATACTTGATACCGCCGTCAGCAATGATTGGAATACCATATTCCTTGGCAACCGAATAGGCATCCATTACCGCGCTGATCTGCGGTACACCAATACCCGCAACGACACGGGTCGTACAGATCGAGCCCGGGCCGATACCAACCTTTACAGCATCTACGCCGGCATCGATCAGCGCCTTTGTACCCTCGGCTGTGGCTACATTTCCGGCAATGATCTGAAGATCCGGATATGCGTCCTTAACCATGCGCACAACTTTTAATACATTGGCAGAATGTCCATGGGCAGTGTCAATAACGATCACATCCACCTTGGCTTTCACAAGAGCATCCACACGGTCGAGAATGTCTGCCGTCACCCCGACACCTGCGCCGCACAGCAAACGTCCCTGAGAGTCCTTTGCAGACAGCGGATACTTGATCGTCTTTTCAATATCCTTGATGGTGATCAGACCTTTTAAATTAAAATCATCGTCCACGATCGGAAGCTTTTCCACGCGGGCCTTTCCAAGAATATGTTTGGCTTCCTCGAGGGTAACGCCTTCTTTTGCCGTAATAAGATTCTCAGATGTCATACACTCGCGGATTTTTTTTGTATAGTCCTCCTCAAACTTGAGGTCACGGTTTGTGAGGATGCCGACCAGCTTCTTTCCCTCTGTAATAGGAACGCCGGAAATTCTGAACTTAGCCATCAGTGCATTGGCATCTGCCAGCGTATGCTCCGGGGAAAGATAAAACGGGTCTGTAATAACGCCGTATTCCGAGCGCTTCACCTTATCTACTTCGTCCGCCTGAGCCTGGATGGACATATTTTTGTGAATGATACCGATACCGCCCTGACGTGCCATAGCGATTGCCATGCGGTGCTCAGTGACCGTGTCCATGCCCGCACTCATTAACGGCACATTTAATTTGATTGTTTTGGTTAAATATGTCGTGACATCAACCTGATTTGGAATCACCTCAGAATAGGCAGGAACTAAAAGAACGTCATCAAATGTAATGCCTTCACCGATAATCTTACCCACGATTTCTTCCTCACTTTCTTTTTGTTAAGCTTATTTCCATATACAATTCGACAACTTATTACAGAAATAATAAGTTGTCGAATAATGCAGCAATTTAGTGTTTACAAGTTTAACAAATCATTCTTTAAAAGTCAACATGCGAGATTATTATTAATTCTAAACAGTTTTATTAGCTCTGCTTAAAATCAAAGTGCTTTATATCAGTAAAGTTAATATCTGTACTGTGATCCGGCCGCACCGGGCCGGTTACAGATGTTTTCAGTCTTCCTTCTTCACCTTGCTCGGTGAATAATTATACATGTTCTGGATCATCTTCTCCGACGGCTCAAAAATGACCTTGATCCGTCCCTTATCGCCGGAGCCGACAAATACATAGCGCTTCTTTGATTTATCACGGGATGAAAAATCATAGACCTTGGCTTCGATATTCTGGTATCCATCAAGCCAGTGGGAGCCTTCCGGCGCCAGCACTTCCAATGTCTCAAAAGTCACGGAAAGCTTTCTCTTTCTGCGGAAATCACCGCTGAGCTGGTCAAAATCCAAATCACCGGACGTAAATATATATTCATACTCGACCTTCTGAAAACGGATGATAAAATATTCAATCACAATAATAATGACTGCAAAAATAAACAGTCCGGGCAGCGCTGCAAAAAAGCCCAGGACAAACAGCAATGCGATCAAAAATGTAATGATCCCGCAGATGACGCGGACAATAATATTGCCCGTAGTCGTTTTCCTCCGAACGAGGACTTCAGAGAATACATCTCCTGATGAACTTACCATAGCTTTCTCCTCCAATGTAATTCTTGTTTATTATTATACTTGATTTTGTCCGGAATATAAAGCCCAAAAATCAAAAATTCATAAAAGGGCCCTCCCGTTATGCGAACGCATACCGGAAGGGCCCCTCTGTTTTTATTCAGCTCTTATAAAGTGCAGATGTATGGATTACATCATTCCCATGCCGCCCTGAGGCATTGCCGGAGCTGCCGGAGTTTCATTCTTGATCTCCGCAACAACGGATTCTGTGGTCAGCAATGTTGAAGCAACACTTGTCGCATTCTGAAGCGCACTTCTTGTAACCTTTGCAGGATCGATAATGCCGGCTTCAAGCATGTTGACATATTCTTCCTTCAGTGCATCATAGCCGACACCAACAGGGCTTTCTTTAACCTTGTTGATAATAACAGCGCCTTCAAGGCCTGCATTTGCTGCAATGTGGAACAGAGGTGCTTCAAGGGCCTTAAGAACTACATTAGCGCCGGTCTTTTCATCACCGGAAAGTGTATCTGCAAGCTTGGCAACCTCTTTTGCTGCATGGATGTATGCAGAACCACCGCCGCAGATAACGCCTTCTTCTACGGCTGCTCTTGTTGCTGCCAGAGCATCTTCCATACGAAGCTTTCTTTCCTTCATTTCGGTCTCAGTTGCAGCACCTACACGGATAACAGCAACACCGCCGGAAAGCTTAGCCAGTCTTTCCATCAGTTTTTCTTTATCAAAATCAGAGGTTGTCTCGTCAGCCTGAACCTTGATCTGAGCAACTCTTGCTTTGATTTCATCAGGATTTCCCATACCATCAACGATGATCGTGTTTTCCTTCTGAACCTTAACCGATTTTGCACGGCCAAGCATATCGATTGTCGCATCCTTTAATTCATAGCCAAGCTCTTCAGAAATAACCTTGCCGCCGGTAAGGATGGCAATATCCTCAAGCATTGCTTTTCTTCTGTCACCATAGCCAGGTGCCTTAACAGCAACAACAGAGAATGTACCTCTTAATTTATTTACAACAAGTGTTGCCAGAGCTTCGCCTTCAACATCTTCTGCGATGATCAGCAGCTTGGAACCGGTCTGTACGATCTGCTCAAGCAGAGGAAGGATTTCCTGGATATTGCTGATCTTCTTATCTGTGATCAGGATATATGGATTGTCAAGATTTGCTTCCATCTTTTCCATATCTGTGCACATATATGCGGACAGATAGCCTCTGTCAAACTGCATACCTTCTACAAGATCAAGCTCTGTTTTCATTGTCTTGGATTCTTCGATGGTAATAACACCGTCGTTGGTTACTTTTTCCATAGCATCAGCAACCATCTCACCGACAGAGTCATCACCGGCAGAAATTGCAGCAACTCTTGTGATCTGGCCCTTGCTTGTAACCTTTTCGCTCATCTTTGCGATTGCTTCAACAGCGGAATCCGTTGCTTTTTGCATACCTCTTCTTAAAATGATCGGGTTTGCGCCTGCTGCAAGGTTCTTCATACCTTCGTTAATCATTGCCTGAGCAAGAACCGTTGCAGTTGTTGTACCGTCACCGGCAACATCGTTTGTCTTTGTGGCAACCTCCTTAACGATCTGAGCGCCCATATTTTCAAAAGCGTCTTCAAGCTCGATTTCCTTGGCAATGGTCACACCATCGTTTGTAATCAGCGGGCCGCCGTAGGACTTATCAAGAACAACGTTTCTTCCTTTAGGTCCAAGTGTTACTCTGACTGTATCTGCTAACTGATTCACACCATTTTCCAGTGCTTTTCTTGCTTCTGCACCATATTTAATCTGTTTTGCCATGATTTATTCCTCCTAAAAATCTACATATGATTCGTTATGGTTAAAAACCGTAACAATTATTCTACAACTGCGAGAATATCGCTCTGTCTTACAATGATATATTCTTCGCCATCAAGCTTAACTTCGGTTCCTGCATACTTGGAGTAGATAACCTTTGCGCCGACCTCAACCTGCATCACAACTTCCTTGCCGTCAACAACGCCGCCAGGACCTACTGCGATAACTTCAGCTTCCTGTGGTTTTTCTTTAGCCTGACCGGTTAAGATGATTCCGGACTTTGTAGTTTCCTCTGCAACGAACTGTTTTAAGACAACTCTGTCTCCTAATGGCATTAACTTCATATCTAAATTCCTCCTTAAAAGATATAGCTTGCAACTTATTAGCACTCACTAAACTCGAGTGCTAACCGATGTATTTATAATATGTTTTTTAGCCCGTTTATGCAAGCATATATAGGATGCATTTTTGCATGTTTTATTTAATTTTTCTCTTGTTTTCTCTTATTTTCTCTTGTTTTCTTTGTTTTTTATATTTCTTAAGCTCCTTTATACGCAATACACAGCAAAACGGCAGGCCATTTCGGACCTGCCGCGCTTTTATACTTTTATTTTCCGGATGCTTTGGATATACATCCGCCGCTTTTTAACCGCCCGCCCAAACCGGCGTCTTACTTATTTTCCCGGCTTATACGAGCTTTTTAAAGATACGATACGGTTAAATACCGGATGCTCCGGAGAGGAATCCTTAACATCCACGCAGAAAAAGCCCTGGCGTACAAACTGGAAGCTCTCGCCGCCCTTGGCATCCGCCAGTCCGGGCTCCAGCCAGCAGTCCTTTAACACTGTTAAGGAATTTGGATTTAAATTTAAGGAACCGTCCTCTTTATTATAAACGCCCTTTTCTTCATCCACGAGGTTTTCGTACAGACGCACTTCTGCCTTCACGGCAAACGGCGCTGCTACCCAGTGGATCGTGCCCTTCACCTTGCGTCCGGTAAATCCGCTTCCGCTGCGGGTCTGAGGATCATAAGTGCAGTGGATTTCTGTGACAACACCGTTTTCATCCTTCTTATAATCGGTGCAGGTCACAAAATAACCATTCATCAGACGCACCTCATTGCCCGGGTACAGGCGGAAATACTTTTTCGGAGGTTCTTCCATAAAGTCATCTCTTTCAATGTACAACTCCCGGCAGAAAGGCACCTTGCGGCTTCCAAGAGCTTCATTCTCCTGGTTATTGACAACATCCATATATTCCACCTGGCCCTCAGGATAATTGTCAATAATAAGCTTTACCGGATCAAGGACTGCCATCATACGGCTGCGCTTAAGCTTAAGGTCCTCGCGGATGCAGTACTCAAGCATCGCATAATCCACGCTGGAGTTGCTCTTCGATACACCGACCAGGTCCATAAACATCTTGATTGATTCCGGCGTAAAGCCGCGGCGGCGCAGCGCTGCGATCGTCACCAGACGGGGATCGTCCCATCCGTCCACGATGCCATCTTCCACGAGCTTTTTAATGTAGCGCTTGCCGGTAATCACATTTTGCAGGTAAAGCTTTGCAAATTCGATCTGCTTCGGCGGATGGGGATATTCCAGCTCCCGCACAACCCAGTCGTACAGCGGACGGTGATCCTCAAATTCCAGCGTACAGATCGAATGGGTAATGCCCTCAATGGCATCCTCGATTGGATGGGCAAAATCATACATCGGATAAATACACCACTGATCTCCGGTGTTATGATGCGTCATGCGTGCCACACGGTAGATTACAGGATCACGCATATTGATATTCGGTGAAGACATATCGATTTTTGCGCGCAAAACCCGGCTGCCATCGGCAAATTCGCCATTTTTCATCCGTTCAAACAGATCAAGATTCTCCTCCACGCTGCGGTCGCGGTAAGGACTGTTTTTACCGGGCTCGGTCAGCGTTCCTCTATATTCGCGGATTTCCTCAGCAGTCAGATCACAGACATAGGCCTTGCCCTTTTTGATCAGCTTAACTGCCGCCTCATACATCTGCTCAAAATAGTTGGAGGCAAATAATACATCTCCGTCATATTTTGCTCCGAGCCACTCCACATCTGCAATGATCGACTCTACAAATTCGGTCCGCTCCTTTGTGGGGTTAGTGTCGTCAAATCTCAGATGGAATTTTCCGCCGTATTTTTTTGCCAGACCGTAATTGAGCAAGATCGACTTGGCATGTCCGATATGCAGATAACCGTTAGGCTCCGGAGGAAAACGGGTACAGATTTCCTCATAACAGCCGTCCTCAAGGTCTTTATCAATGATCTGCTCAATAAAATTTTTAGAAACAACTTCATTTTCCATATATTGCCAATCCTCCCTGAATCTTCGTAAATCATATTTATGCGCCGGGCGCGGTATTTCATTTCCTTATCATAGCATAGCCGGTCACTTAGGGCAAGAGGGGAATATTACGAAATCACGCCGCCCATGACCCGCCCATGACCGCCGCAAATCAAAAAGACTCCTGCCATGCAGGATTCCGTGCCTGCGGCGGGTCGCATAAGCGGCGGCTTCCGCTCCGCCGCAGGGCGAGCCCAGGCGGAGCCTTTTTATTGCATAGAAACGCAGTTTCTTATGTGCAATTTCTTATACAATTACAGCAAAAAAATCCCGGACTGCATATACAATCCGGGACCTTCCATATAAGCTGCCTAGGAGATTTGAACTCCCGACCTCCGCCTTACCAAGGCGACGCTCTACCGACTGAGCCAAGGCAGCGCGCTGTTCGATTCAGCTTTATCAATATACTATATTTTTTCTGATGTGTCAACATTATTTTTAAATTTTTTTCAAAAACCGGCAGCCATTTAGACATGCCGCCCTGCTTTCGCAGCAATCGCAGCTTTGCTTTATGGCGAAACTGCCGTCCAAATTATAATCCGATGATCGCGGATGAAATATAACAGACGGCTTGATAATCGAACATATGTGTGGTATAATGTTCCTGCGTTTACGAAAATAAAGAAAGGACCTATGCTATGACACGAAAATTCAAAAAGCCCTTACTTTTTTTGCTGCTGATTGCTCTGATGCTGTCCGGCTGTTCTGCATCTGCCGGACCTGTACCGGCACAGCAAACGGATGCTCTGCAAACCAATGCCCCGCAAACCGATACGCTGCAAACCGATGTGCTGCAAACCGATACGGCGCAAACGGATGCACCACAAGCAGATACATTGCAGACCGATGCCCCGCAAACCGGCGGGCAGCAGGCCGCTTCTGAAGCAGCCGTTCATTTTATTGATGTCGGCCAGGGTGACAGCATCCTCATTGAATCCGACGGTGAAGCGATGCTCATCGATGCCGGCACGAACGAGAGCGGTGCCATTGTCACAGACTATTTACATACTCAGGGTATCACAGAGCTTCAATGGGTCATCGGAACCCATCCCCACGAAGACCATATTGGGGGGCTGGACGATGTCATTGAGCAATTTGATGTCGAACGTGTGATGCTTCCGCCAAAGGAGCACACGACAAAAACCTTTGAGGATGTCCTTGATGCCATGATCGCCAGGGATTTAACGCTCACCGAGCCGGTTCCCGGCGACAGCTATACACTTGGAAGCTGTGAATTTACGATCCTTGGCCCCTCGGCAGACTACGGCGATGACCTGAATAACTGGTCGATCGTCCTGCGCCTGGACTGCGCAGACACATCCTTTTTATTCACCGGCGATGCCGAAAGCGGCGCAGAGGCCGATATACTCTCACTTGGTCTGCCGCTGTCCACCGACGTTTTAAAGGTTGGCCATCACGGCAGTGATACGTCCACCTCTGAATCATTTTTAGATGCCGCCGCACCGGAATATGCCGTAATCAGCGTTGGCCAGGATAATGACTACGGCCACCCATGCCAGAGCACATTGGATCATCTTCAGGCAAAAGGCGCAGACATTTTGCGCACAGACCTTCAGGGGACAATCGTCATCACAAGCAACGGCAGTACCCTTGACATTGCCACCCAAAAGGATGCCTCACCGGAAAAACTTTGTACCGGCGGCGATGCAAAAAGCGCCGGCTCATCCGAAAGCACTGTGCCGCCTGAAAGCACCACAGCATCCGAAAGCACTGCGACACCTGAAAATACCGCGGCACCTGAAAGTACCATACCATCTGAAAGTACCGTACCATCTGAAAATACCGCGTTACCTGAAAGCGGCGCCGAAGGTAACAGCTCCGTCTCCGGCGCAAATACAGCCGGGGACCCGACACAGATTGAAGTCCATATTACAAAAACCGGAGAAAAATACCACCGGGCCGGATGCAGCTCGCTCAGCCGTTCTGACATCCCAATCTCGCTTGAAGAGGCCAGAGCCCGGGGCTATACCCCGTGTGCCCGGTGCCATCCCCCTCAATAAGCCCCGTATTTCTCCACACCTGATTACCGCTAAAGACGGCCGGATATTTGCTCCGGCCGCCTTTGCTCTGATTAGCATTTCTGTTTCTGTGGTTAGCATTTCTGCTTCTGTGATCAGCTTTTTGGCTTCCGTCTTTTCCGCCGGACAATGAATACAGCTGCAGCAGCGGCCAGAACTGCAATGGCAAGAAGCGTCCAGTTTTTATATGTATCCACGGATTTTGCGATCATGCCCCATGAAGCTCCGGCAAAAGCGCCCAGATGAACGAGCACAATATTCCACACAAGCGTTCCCGCAGCCGTCATCACCATAAAAGGCCCCATCGCCATCCCGGACATGCCTGCCGGAATTGAAATCAGACTGCGCAAAATCGGGACACAGCGGCAGAAAAAGACAGCCTTCACGCCTTTTTTTAAAAACCAGTCCAGCGTCAGCTCCACATCCTCACGCCTAAAATGCAGCCAGCGCCCAGGCCTTCCATCCACCAGTGCCAGCAGACGTTCACGGTTCAAAAACCGTCCTGCACAATAAAGCACAACCGCGCCGATTACCGAGCCAAGCGTTGCGGACCAGATGACCCCCCACAGGCTCAGCTTCGTATAGGTTGTGAGAAAGCCTCCAAAGGTCAGGATCACCTCCGATGGAATCGGTGGAAATATATTTTCCAAAGCGATCAGCAAAACAATTCCTATATAGCCAAACTGATCGATCAAATGCAAAATTACCGCTTCCACAAAAAAACCTCCCGGAAATCCTTTATACCATGTATATGAATTTCCGAAAGGTTTATTCACGCTTTATGCAGTCTGCGCGCCTTTTTCTTAATACGGGCAACTGCATTATCGACCGATTTTTCATCTTTATTCAGATTTTTAGCGATCTGAGCATAGCTTTGTCCTTCCATGAACAAATCCAGCACCTTTTTTTCCATAGGGCTTAACACACTGTACAATTCCTCCCGGGCCCGTTCACGGGTTTCCTTCATCAGAAAAAAATCTTCCGGACCGGCACCGTTTTCGGACAGTGTATCTAAAAGCGCCGGCGCATTTTCATCATCCTCCGCCCGCTCATACAGGGAAATATAGGAATTTAACGGCTGATGCTTTTTGCGCTGGGAAGCACGCACCGCCGAAAAAATCTGCCGGTTGATGCACAGCTTCGCAAAGCCGGAAAATGCCATCGAAAGCTTTGGGTCATAATCCCAGACCGCTTTCATCAGGCCGATCATCCCTTCCTGGATCAGATCGTCGCTCTCAGCGCCTGTAAGGTAAAACGGGCGTGCCAGCTGCCGGACCATCCCTTTATATTTATTGAGGAGAAAATCAATCCCCTCTTTTTGTCCATTTTGGATGCAGAGGCATATCTGCTCATCTGTCATCGCATCAAACTGGCTGTGCATCACAGTCTCCTATTCTTAAAATATACGGCTATCATTTTACAGCATACGCTGGCGTACAATTTCATAAGCCAGCACTCCGGCAGCCACAGAGGCATTGAGCGAATCAATATCCCCCTTCATCGGGATCGATGCCGTAAAATCACATTTGTCCCGGACAAGGCGGCTGACACCGCTGCCCTCATTGCCAATAACAAGACCGATCGGCCCTTTAAGATTTAACCGATACATCACCTCGCCTCCCATATCGGCACAGACAAACCACAGCCCTTCCTTTTTAAGGCGGTCAATGGCCGCAGCCATATTCGTCACCCGCACGACCGGGGTATAGTTGATTGCTCCCGCAGATACTCTGGCCACGGTCGGCGTCAGCCCTGCCGCCCGGTTTTTAGGAATAATAATCCCATGGGCGCCGGCCAGATTGGCCGTTCTTAAAATCGCCCCCAGATTGTGCGGGTCTTCAATGCCATCCAGAAGGATCACAAACGGATCCTCCCCCTTTTTTTGCGCCGCTTCCAAAATGTCATCCAGCTGCGCGTAATGATATGCCGCGCAGACCGCAATTACGCCCTGGTGATGTTTTGTCTCCGAAAGCTGATCCAGCCGTTCCTTTGATACAAAATACAGCCGGGTATCCTGTTTTTTTGCTTCTCTTAAAATCGTTTTTACCGGCCCGTCCTGACAGCCATCAAGAATAAACAATTTATCAACCGTTTTCCCCGACCGAAAGGCTTCGATCACCGGATTTCTCCCCTCGACCATGGACTCCTCGTATCTCATACCTGACATCCTTTCATTTATCTATCATGCTTTTATTCATCATGCTTTTATTCATCATGCCTTTATCGATCATGCTTTTTTACCGGCTCCGGCATCTGTTTCATGCTTTTTTACCGGCTCCGGCATCTGTTTTTTCCAATGCATCCAGACCGTCATGAACCAGCTCCATCATCCGCTCATACTCGTGCTTCAGGTACAGATAGCCCATTAACGCCTCAAAGCCTGTGGCCATACGGTAATCGGTCATTGTAGCATTTTTAGCCATCGTATAGGATTTCGCATTGCGGCCGCGCCGGTAGATGGACAGCTCATCTTCCCGAAGCTTCTGTTCCAGCACTTTGATCATTGCCGCCTGAGCGGACGCCTTCACAAGCGCGCTGGAACGCTTGTGGAGCTTGTTCACCGGGGCATTGGCGCGCTCCACAATGATTGTGCGGATCAGTATTTCATATACCGCGTCGCCAAGATATGCCAGTGTCAGAGGGGAATAGCCGCGTATATCCTGCTCCTTTAAGGAAAACAGGCGGCTAAATTCCCGGGTCAATGTCTCTATGCTCGTTTCCATTTGACACCTTCCCGCGTATCCTCAAGGATAATGCCTCTTTCCAGAAGCTGCTGACGTATTTCATCGGCCCGGGCAAAGTTTTTAGCCTTTCTGGCCGCCTGGCGCTCCTCAATCAGCGCTTCTATATCGTCCTCAAGCAGCTCCTCCTTTTTGTCTGTAATAATGCCGAGAACATCGCAGTACTCCCCGATTGTCTCAAGGAACTTCCGGATAAACTCTGCCGATGAATTTTGATCTGCCTGGACATTGGCAAGCTTTACCATTTCAAAAACAGCGGATATTGCATCGGCTGTATTAAAATCGTCGTCCATTGCCCTGTCAAATTTCCGGCACAGCCCGTCAAGCGCCGCAAGCTGTTCCTGCTCCTGCGCATCCATTGCTCTGGATACACCTTCAAGTCCGCGCAGACGGTCAACGGCCGTCAGGATGCGTTCCAGACTGTTTTTGGCCGCCGTCATAAGCTCGGCACTAAAATTAAGCGGACTGCGGTAATGCGCACTGAGCATAAAAAACCGGAGAACCTGAAGGTCATATTTTTCTCCGATCTCGCGCACAGTGAAGAAATTGCCAAGCGACTTTGACATTTTTACATGATCGATGTTCAAAAAGCCGTTATGCATCCAGTAACGCGCAAAAGGCCTGCCGTTGCACGCTTCGCTCTGAGCGATCTCATTTTCATGATGCGGGAAGATCAGGTCCTCTCCGCCGGCATGAATGTCGATTTCCTCTCCGAGATACTTTTTAGACATTTCCGAGCACTCAATATGCCAGCCGGGACGTCCGTCGCCCCAGGGGGACTTCCAGAACGGCTCTCCTTCCTTTTTCGGCTTCCAGAGTACAAAATCCAGAGGATCGCTCTTTCCCTCCTCGCCGGTCACTTTGATGTCTCTGTGTCCGGCCTCCAAGTCATCGATATTTTTCTTTGAAAGCTTTCCATAATCTTTAAACGAACGTGTCTTAAAATAAACAGTGCCGTCAACCGCATAGGCGTGTCCCTTATCGATCAATGTCCGGATCATATCGATCATCCCGCCGATTTCCTGTGTCGCCTGCGGGTGATGGGTCGCCTCCTTCACATTCAGGCTTTCCATATCTTTTTTTGTCTCAGCGATAAAGCGCTCAGAGATTACAGACGGGTCAACGCCCTCCTCATTGGCCTTCTTAATGATCTTATCATCCACATCGGTAAAATTTGATACATAGTTGACCGCATAGCCTTTATGCTCCAAATAGCGGCGCACCGTATCAAACACGATCATCGGGCGGGCATTGCCAATATGAATATAATTATAAACCGTCGGCCCGCACACATACATGCGCACCTTTCCCTCCTCCAGAGGGATAAATTCTTCTTTTTTCCGCGTCAGCGTATTATAAATCTTCATCCGATACTTCCTTTCTTTTCATCAGCCGCAATCGCTGCGGCGTCATCGTCCTCAAGCTTATCCATTGTCTGAAAAAACGGGTCATTTTCGTGAAGCTGCCGGCAATGGCTGCACAGCAGGAAAAGCTGATGGCGCAGGCGCCGGTTCTCCTCAGACATCTCTGCCAGATCATTGGATACAAGGTCCGGAAGATCGGTCTGGTTTAATTCCACCTGCGGCGCCTTCTCGCTGCGGCGCCGGACCACACGCCCCGGAATCCCCACAACCGTGGAATTGGGCGGCACTTCCTTTAGCACAACACTTCCGGCGCCGATTTTTGAATTATCTCCGATTTTAAAAGACCCGAGCACCTTAGCGCCGGCACTGATCATTACATTATTGCCGACCGTAGGATGGCGCTTTCCGCTTTCCTTTCCGGTACCGCCAAGGGTCACGCCCTGATACAGTGTGACATTGTCGCCCAAAACCGCGGTCTCACCAATGATCACACCATGGCCATGGTCGATGAATAGCCCCTTCCCTATCGTTGCCCCGGGATGGATTTCTATACCTGTTTTCCGGGCAGCTCTTTGCGAAATCCACCGCGCCCAGAAATAATGCCCCCGCACATACAGCCAATGGGCAGCCCGGTAGCGCAAAATCGCCTTAAAGCTTGGGTATAAAAAAACCTCCATCGATGATTTGATCGCCGGGTCACGCTCCCGGATGATCTGCATTTCTTCTTTAATATATTTGATCAGATGAAACATTCCGGCATCTCCTTTCCTGGCGGCGTCAGACCTTTGCAGTAAATCCACATGCCGTGCACAGCGCGGCAGTACCATATAAACGACAGCTTTCTTCCACTTCCCCGCAGTGCACATCCCAAGCAAAGCTTTTTATTGCATAGGAAGGTAGTTTCCTATGCAATAAAAACACCGCCTCTAACTTATAGAGGCGGCTTAAAACCACGGTCCCACTCTAATTAGGAGCATTTTTGTACTCCCGCTTAAGGCTGCTTAAGCAGCCACACTTAACGCGTGCAACGTGCCGGAATACTGATGCTTTCCTCCGGCCGGCTCATGGACGCACGTCTTAAAACTTCATGTAAGAGCCACTTTCAGCCAATGATGGCTCCTCTCTGATACGTCGGTTTTAATATCTTTCCAGTCTCCGCCTTTTTCTGATTTATAGAATATGAGAAAAATCATATTTTGTCAATAGTTTTTGCAACATTTACATCAGCAGGCAGACTGCCTGTGCGGCAATGCCAAGCCCCTCGCCGGTAAAGCCAAGTCCTTCCTCGGTCGTTGCTTTCACATTGACAGCTCCCGTATCGATGCCAAGAGCAGATGCGATATTCTGACGCATCTGGTCAATATACGGGCGCATTTTCGGTCTTTGCGCGATCACTGTGGCATCAATATTGCCGATCAAAAAACCATTTTCCTTCAAAAGCGCGCCCACATGCTCCAAAAGCTTCATACTGGAAATTCCCCGGTAGCGTTCATCTGTATCCGGAAAATGTTTTCCTATGTCATCAAGCCCCGCAGCGCCCAGCAGTGCATCCATCACAGCGTGGGTTAATACATCGGCGTCGGAATGGCCGAGCAGCCCTTTTTCAAACGGGATGTCCACGCCGCCAATGACTAAAGCGCGCCCGTCCACAAGCTTATGTACATCATATCCCATACCAATACGCATCTTTTATACCTCCGTATTGCAACATACTTTTTTCACAGTATAGCATCCCCGGCCTTCTTTGGCAAGCCGCAGCCCGTCCCAAGCGCCATGATCCCGGTAATATTTGTTTCCAGCACCGGAATATCATACACATATTCCCGGCTTAATGTACATCGGTAAACGCTGCGCATTCGGCGAAGCTCATAGGCCAGATCCCATCCGATAATAATATAGTCCGGCGCCCGGCCGTGAAGCTGTTTATACTGATCTACATCTACCTTAAGCTGCTTTAAAATATTTTCCATTGAAAAACTCCCCATTCGATCACATCTTTATTTATTTTATATGCCATTTATTTATATGCCGGATATTTTCAGGATATGCCCCAAAGTATTCCAAAACATTCACATCCGCCCAAAACATACATACTATAATAAAAAAGAAAAGGAAGTGACCGCCTATGTCAGGCTGCTGCTGGATCATCCTTCTGCTCCTTTGCTGCGGCAACAACAGTTCCGGCCGCATCGGATGCAGCCGGAGATGCCATGCCGGGCATGGACGCTCATACGGCGCCGGATGCAGCACAGGCTGCAGCTGCACATCCGCCTGTGACAGCAATGCCGGCTGTGAATGTCAGTCCGGTTATATCCCCAACTGCGGCTGCCATACAAACAACTGCGGCTGATTGCGTTTTAGTGCGTCCGGTGTCTGATGTGCCGTAAAATCCGCGGCCCAAACGCAGTACAGGCGGCCCGCAAAGCGGAACCGCCTGTACTTTTTTATAAGGTTGTTTTTATGCTGTCATATTTTGCTCTTTTTGCGATTTTTCCAGAACCGACGCATGACGCCAGTTGCCGAACTTGTAATAAAGTACAAGCATCGCCATATTACAGAAATTGCCGATGATCATCGCATAGTACAGACCTCTAAAGTCGCCCATACGGTATGCCAGAATATAGGCGAATACAATACGCATGCCGATGTTTAAAAAGGATGAAAACATCGGCACCATCGATGCCCCGGCGCCCCGGACAATACCGGTCAGACAGTTGTTAAGGGCCATGAACACATAAAAGAATCCAAGCGTCCTAAGGCCGGTCGCGCCGATGTCGATAATTGCCTGCTCGCTGGTAAACATCCGCACAGCGTAAGGCGCCACAGCCACGAGCAGCAGTCCCAGTACCACCGATATAACAACAGACATCCACATGCTCAGCCGTATGCCTTCCTTCAGCCGGTCGTGCTTTCCGGCGCCGACATTTTGACCGACATACGTCTGTATAGCCGTACTGATTGCCATCAGCGGCAGCACGATAAAACCGTCCACCTTGATGATCGTACTGCTCGCCGCCACAACATCACTTCCGAAGCTGTTTGTAAACACCTGCACTACGGCGCTTCCGCCGGCAGTTACAAGCTGCTGAAGCCCTGCGGGGATACCAATCACGAGGATCGATTTTGCCATAAACGGATTAATCCGAAGCGATTTAAGATTGACCGTAATATTATACCGTTTTCCGCAAAGACGTCCCACGACTGCGATCGCTGAAATCAGCTGTGCAAGGATCGTCGCCCATGCCGCACCGGTAACGCCCATGCCAAATACTGCCACAAAAAGCAAATCCAGTACAACGTTAAGAAGACTGCAAAAGATCAGCAGGCCCAGAGGCCAGATAGCATCGCCCATACCTCTTAAAATTGAGCTGGTCATCTGATAATAGACATGGCCGAGCGTACCAAGAATAATAATGTAAAAATAAGCAAGGGCATCGTCCATAATATTTTCAGGCGTATCCATCAAAACAAGCAGTGGTTCTGCAATCAGAAGCCACACAACTGTAAGAATCACACCAACAATCGCCGCCAGAATCAGCGCGGAGTTTACCGTTTTATTCACATTATCCCGCTGCTTTGCACCAAAATACTGAGATACAACAACGGTTGCTCCGGCGCCGACAGATATTAAAAATGCGTTGATCATATTGTTCAGCGAAAAGCTGGCGCCTACGGCAGCTAACGCCTCACCGCCGACAAACTGTCCGACGATCACCGAGTCTACCATATTATAAAGCTGGGTGAAAATATTGCCGATGATAATGGGAACCATAAATGCCAGGAACCCTTTTGTCACATTGCCCTGGGTCAGATCAATCTGCCCCCGGCCTTTTTTTACTGTCTCTGTCATAAAATACCCCTTTCCGGGTGCCGCACCCCTACGGCACCATAGTATCACACAGCATCGGTATCGGCTCTCGGCCAGCCTTTACCGTTCCTGCACGCACGAAATCCGTGCGTCCTTAGCCCTCTTTATCAGGCTTTACATAAGGACGCTGCCGACCGTAAAACTTCCCGGAGGCAGCGCTTTTTTCTATTATAATATACGGTGCGGATACACCAGGCAAGCTGCTGGTAATGCCGGCACACCGTTTGCTTCCGATCCAAAGACCAGGCTTTCCAGCCGGCGATGCAGGGCTTTTTCAAGCCCCGCATCACATTCCGGAACCACTCACTCCTTGACACCGCCAAGAGCGATACCTGCAACAAACGCTTTCTGGAAAAACGGATACAGGATAAGGATTGGAAGTGTACCAACAACAGCGATCGCCATTCGTATACTGATGGTCGGCAAATCGCCCACCCCCAAATCCATACCGGAGGACATACTGACAAGCGCCCTCATATTACTTAGCATGTTATTTAAAAATACCTGCAAACTATACAGACGTGTGTCTGTGATATAATACAGACCGTTTACCCAGTCATTCCAGTAGCCGATACCAACCATCAGGCCAATCGTTGCGAGAATCGGCAGCGACAGCGGCAGAACGATCTTTCTGTAAATATAAAACTCTCCGGCGCCATCCAGTTTTGCGGCTTCAATCAGTGCCGGATGGATATTGCTGGCAAAATTGTTTTTGTAGAGAATGATATAAAATCCGTTAAATACAAGGTTCGGTAAAATCAGGGCTGCAAGTGTATTCTTTACATGGAATACGTTCGTCCAGATAATGTAAGACGATACATAACCGCCGTTAAACAGCATTGTAAAGAAAATAATTAAGGTGATAACCTTTGCTCTCGGATAATCCTTGCGCGACATCGGCCATGCCAGCATGGGACCAATCAGAAGGCTGATGAGCGTTCCCACAATAGTAATAAAAAATGTAATTCCATACGCTCTGAAAATCGTTGTGCTGTTTGTCACAAATAAATATTCGTAAGCATACAGTGAAAACTGGCTTGGCCAGAAACCATAGCCGTTCTGCATCAGTGCCGATTCATCCGTGAATGAAGAAGCGATCAGGAGAATAAAGGGAAGCACCGCTGCCAACATACATAAAACAAGTATTACGATGATAACCGTCTGGAATATTTTCTCACTTTTTCCTTTGACAGAGCTATCAACGCTTAAGTCCCTTTCCTTTACGGAATTCGCCATAATTATATCCTCCTTCCTGCTAGAACATTGCGTTCTCACGGCTGACCTTGCGGACAATGCCATTAAATGTCAGCACAATCACGAAACCGACAACCGCCTGATAAGCACTGGCCGCCGAAGCCATCGATACGTTGTTGAGCTTCATCATCGCACGATATACATAAGTATCGATCGTGTCCGTAACCTCATACAATGTTCCCGAATCCATAGGTACCTGATAGAACAAACCGAAATCGGAATAAAAGATTCGGCCGACCTGTAAAAGTACCAGCGTAAATACGGTCGATTTAAGCATCGGCAATGTAATGTGCCGGATCGCGCCCATACGGCTGCAGCCGTCGATGCTGGCCGCCTCGTAAAGCGTCCGGTCAATACCTACCGCGGAGGACAGATAGATAATCGAGTTATAGCCAAGACTCTTCCATATGTTGACAAAGACAAGTATGAATGGCCAGTAAAATTTTGTACCATAGAAATTGATACCGTCGCCGCCAAGGATCGTCTTGTTAACAAAGCCGGCCTCGTTGCTTAAGAAACCGAAAACAATATACGCAACGATAACCATGGAAATCAGCTGAGGCAGAAGGATCGTTGTCTGGAACAGCTTCTGCAGCTTTTTGGAAAAGATTTCGTTCAGGCAGATACCTACGATAATACCCATAATGTTGCCAAGGACAATAAAGGCGATATTATAAAGTAATGTATTTCTCGTGATGATCCACGCATCGTCCGACTGGAAAAGGAATTTAAAGTTATCCCATCCGGTCCATGGGCTGTTCCAAATACCGTCGGCAAAATTAATATCCTTAAATGCAAGGCTGAGACCGATCATCGGCAGATAGTTGTTAATGATCACATAGCCAAGTCCCGGGAGCACCATAAAGTCCAGTACGCTTAAAGCCTTATTCTGGAACAGGCAGGCGCCGGATAACACGATCAGCGCGATTGAGATCGCCATATAAATATAAAGGCCATACTCCACGCCTGCACGCCGTGTATCGGCAAGAATACTGGTCATTGTGACAAGAAGCAAAAGCCCCATGATCAGCTGCACGAAAGCGCTGACAAGCGCGATCACGCCGGCAATCCTCGGTTTAAGCTTCTTAAAAATGACCGAGTCTACAATGAGCACAACCGATGCTACTGCGGCAATCCACATAACCCAGGATACGCCGATATGAACGGTTCCCGCCATAACATCCGTTCCGGTCAGCAGATTCAGGCCGGAAATCTGATAATACTCGCCGTCACTCTGATACTTCCCCAATGGCATCAGAAGGCCAGCCACAGAAATAATCGCTACAACCAGCATAATCCACGGCAAAGCCGGCCGTTCCCGATGAACATTTTTAATATTCACCCTCACGCAAACACCCCCACTTTTTAAAATCGGCGGTGCCAGCGGCACCGCCTTACATCGTTACCCTATGTTCAAGTTATCTGTTCAGGTCATCTGTTCATTTTATCTGTCTAAGCGATGAAAGCATTTGAAACCTTTTTACTGGTTGGCTTCCATCCATGCCTGAAGCTGCTCCTGATAAGCGGCCAGGTAATCTTCAACACCTGCGGTCTTTAAAGCTTCAACATAAGCATCATATTCTTCATCGGTGTAATTACCGCACAAAATCTGGCCTTTATACTGGTCAACAACCGAGGTGATGGCTGCGATAACATTGGACAGCTCGGACTGATCTACTGCAAAGCCCATATACGGAGATACCGGAGAATCCTTTAATGCCTGTAAAGCAACCTCACGGAAATCAGCGCCATTGCCCTGCCATGGCAGTGCATTGAAATAGTTTCCATAAAGGAAGTCTGCGGTATGGTATGCAACAGAGGATTCATCCTTGCCTTCCGGATAGGTTGCCTCGCCGTCAACAACAACATAATCTTCACCTTCGATACCCCAGTCAAGAAGGTTTGTTAAAGCAGGATCCATATAAAGCTCATTGAGCCAGCGGATTGCTGCTTCCGGTTCTTCGGATGTTACAGGAACGCCCATACCAAACTTATTAACATAGGATGAACCTAACATATTCTTGGTCAGTTCCACACAGAGCATATCATACCCTGTTGCTTCCAGCTTGGAAGTCTCAACGCCAAGCTCACTTGTCTCAATCGCTGAGAACGCAACACCTGCTTTAAGAAGCGTATCCACATGGTCCGTTGTTACGATGGAATCCTGATATACCCAGCCATTGTTAAACCACTCACGGACCATATCCATCTGGTAGCGGAAGCCTTCATTTTCCGCAAGAAGGGATACATTACCTTCATTATCTGTAAATACAACGTTCATAACGTCGCTTAACGTATCATAGGTAACTGTATCTGAGAAGTTATCGCCCGCGAAAATAGCGCCTGCCTGGAAGGAAATATTCTTGGCCCCGGCAATCGGCGCAAGGTCTGTCTGCTCCGCAACTGCAGCAAAAATTTCTTCAACCTCTGTCCAGGTCGTCATATTTTCTGCTTTTTCAAGCATGCCGATCTGTTCAAGAATATCCTTACGCATAATCAGATATACGCTGGAACCATAGTTTCTATATGCCGGAACACCATAAATCTTTCCGTCAATGGTGTATGCTCCGATATAATCTTCCAGCAATCCCATCATCTCAGCGCCCTCATTATTCATATAATCGGTGATGTCAAGAAGCTGTCCGTTGGATGTAAGCGCTGTAAAGTTGCCGCCCTCAATCGGTGGGATCATAACAAGGTCTAACTGCTCGCCGCCGGAAATAGCCAGATTAACTTTGGAAACATAGTCACCGGTACCGGCCCAGGTTGCATTGACGGTTACGCCACAGGATTTTTCAGTAATCGCGTTCATTGCATCAATGATCGGCCCCGCATTCTCACTGACACCACGCAGGTCCATGAGCATAATGTTAATCTCAGTAACTTCCCCGTCCCATTCAGCGTCCGCAGAAGCATCGCCGCTTCCGGTATCGCCTGCAGCTGTATCACCGGCTGCGGCTGTATCGCCTGCTGCCGCATCGGTCGATGCCTGGCTGTCTGACGCAGTGCCGCCGGATTCTCCTTTGGAACATGCCGCCATTGAAGCCACCATAGCTGCGGATAAAAGCAACGCCATTAATCGTTTCGTTTTCATGGAACTACCTCCTTCTTTTTTCGTGCATCCCAAAAATCATCCGACATTCCAGGATGTCACACCTTCTCCTTATCTCAAAGTACACCCCCGTACTTTCAAAACAAGGAAGCTTTTTTGTTTGTACACTCAGTATATTTGATAATTTGTACAAAATCATCCGGTATATTTGTCTGTTTAATGTGTATTTTTTGTTTTCATTTTTACAAACATCTTTCCTTTAAGCCAAAACCTATACTTTTTTAACATTTTTTAATCATTTTTTGTTCTTTTTATTATTCTTTAATATATACCCAAAATATGAATAAGTCATTATCTCCAAAAACATATTTATATACTCTTTATTATTATGCATATTGCTTATATGCATTTTCAATTTTTCTTTTGGCAAATTACTTTTTCTGTTCATGCGGCAAAATTTCCCGGCACAAACAGGCATCTGCGTCTACAAGCAGCCGGCACACAGCGTTTCTCCGCATATGCAGCGGAGCGCTGCGCCAGCAGCGCAAACGCGGAATGCACGGCTGAATCACATTTTTAAAAAAAATCTCAAAATATTCTTGACAATTACAACAATTTATAATATTATATATCTACACTCAAGTGAAGCACTTCACTTAAGCACACGGGGTCTTAGCTCAGCTGGGAGAGCATCTGCCTTACAAGCAGAGGGTCATAGGTTCGAGCCCTATAGGCCCCATTTCATTCATATTGAATGAATATTTATAAGATACGGCGGAATAGCTCAGGTGGCTAGAGCACACGGTTCATACCCGTGGTGTCGTTGGTTCAAATCCAATTTCCGCTACACAGGCCATCGATGATTCGATGGCCTTTTTTGTTGCGCAGGAAGCTGCGTTCCTGTGCAGATCGGATAGGGGAAGATTCCTTCCCCCACCCGATCATCGCGATGCCTCGCTCATCTCGCGGCATTGCCACTCGATGACCGCTGCCCGTCGGATGCCCGCCCGTGCAAGCACGGCGGGTCTTCGCTTTGCTTCGGTCGGTGCAGGGCGCGTGCCACCGGCACGCAGCACCGTCCTTCGGGCGTATCGCGCAAAAGAGCAGCCGCATCCGGCTGCTCTTTCAAGGAGAAGGTATTTTGTTTTTATAGGGGGTAACAAAAAAACTATAAACAAAACGATATAATGTATTGGGGAGGGTTTGTTTATGCTTTTATTATACTGATCCCCGGACATAAGTGTTCACAAACATTTATGACATTCAAAAATAAAATTGTGCATATTGATTTTTCATTTTATTTTTTACCGCAAAATGCACAGCAGACATCGCATTTTCCCCGCAATTACCCGCAGCTCTGACAAAGAGAACCATTTTTACTCATAAAGACTCCCCCAGTATCTTCGCTTTGCTTCGGTCGGTGCAGGGCGCGTGCCACCGGCACGCAGCACCGTCCTTCAGGCGCACCACAAAAAAATACCGGAACCTGCTTTTTACAGATTCCGGTATTTTCAGAAGTCGGAGTGACAGGATTTGAACCTGCGGCCTCAACAACCCGAATGTTGCGCGATACCAAGCTTCGCTACACCCCGACGGCAAAATTATAATACCACTTTGCCGGGAAAAAATCAAGAGGTTTTTTTGAATTTTTTTATTTTTTTTGAAAAATTATAACTATTTCATCTTCTGCCTGCTCTTATTCACCGGCAAAGCACAATTTCCCGCCGCGGCCCGGCCAATGTCCGCCGTCATTACACACCGGTATATACCATCCGCCAGGCCGCCGTCCGGAACGTTCAAAATAAATTGTTCAGAGCAGGTACTTCACAGTATTGTAAATATTGATCAAAATAATAACCGCCATAAGCGCGATAAACAATTTATCGACAACTCTGTCATTGATTTTTTTATTGATCGCCCGTCCGCAGACACCGCCAAGAAGCCCGGCGACGATCATTCCCGCCAAAAGCAGCCAGGAAAATTCCGGCAGCCCGGTCAGTACGGTCTGAATAAAGCTTGTTGCCTGAGAAAATAAAATAATATACAGCGAGTTCTGCGCAGCAACCTTTGTCGTCATCGAAAAGAAAAAGTATAAAACAACAAGGTTGATCGGACCTCCGCCGATTCCCAAAAACGAGGACATGATCCCCAAAACAAAGCCGATAATCAGGCAGGCGGCAACATTTTTAATATGAAACGTTTTGATCCGATCCTTCTTAACAGTATAAATCAATGTCCCAAGGGTAATCACGCCAAGCGTGATTGCCTGAACCGCCCCCGCCGTATTCGGGTCTGCAAATAATGAAGCCACCCACTGAAACATGCTTTTACCGGCTACGCCGCCGACGGCAGCGCCGATTGCCAGCGGTGTTCCGATGGACATATCGATACTTGAAGAACCGGAAATCTTTGACCGCACCACGGAATAGCAGGACATCACAAGCACGGTGCAGCCGGATAAAAAGCCAATAGTGGAGACATCAAGCACGCCGAAGGCATCCAGCACCGGCTTGATGATCACGCCTCCGCCAATACCGCAGATTGCTCCGATGATGGAAGCACCAAAGCTTACCGCCCAGAAAATGATATACATCCATATCATCTTATACGCCTCTCTTCTCTTAAGTTTCTTCTTTGCGGCTTGCGCAGAAAGCGCCCTGTGCGCAGATATAATAGCCGCTTTGCGGCTATTATGTGATGTCCTCATCGGACATGACTGCCTCCGGCGGATGCGCAGCGCCTTTCTGCGGCTTGCGCAGAAAGCGCTCTATGCGCAGGTATAATAGCCGCTTTGCGGCTATTATACCATACCCCGGCGCTAAAGTAAATGAAAGGGTGATATAAGCGGGACAAACATTTGTTTGCAAGCCTTTTAAAAATATGGTATACTTTAACGGATTATGAGGATAGGATCCTAAAAGGAGATTTTATATATGGCAAAAACAACCTATGATGCGGACAGTATTTCCGTACTTGAAGGGCTTGAGGCCGTCCGCAAGCGCCCGGGCATGTACATCGGAAGCGTTTCGCGCAAAGGCTTAAACCATCTGGTCTACGAGATCGTTGACAATTCCGTGGATGAGCATCTGGCCGGCTATTGTGATCAGATCGATGTGTATCTTGAAAAGGACGGCTCGGCTACCGTGATCGACAACGGCCGCGGAATCCCTGTTGGTATGCATAAAAAAGGAGTTTCCGCAGAACGCGTCGTATTTACAACGCTCCACGCCGGCGGCAAGTTTGACGATTCTGTCTATAAGACGAGCGGCGGACTGCACGGCGTCGGTTCCTCGGTGGTCAACGCCCTTTCCGAATACCTGGACGTCAAAATATCCCGCGAGGGCTTCATTCACCACGACCGCTATCAGCGCGGCGTGCCCGTGATCGACTTAAATGACGGCCTGCTTCCCACGATCGGACGCACCAAAAAGACCGGCACAGAAATCAACTTTCTCCCAGACGGAGAAATCTTTGAAAAGACCCGCTTTAAAGCAGATGAGATCAAAAGCCGCCTTCACGAGACCGCTTACTTAAATCCGCGGCTGACGATCGTTTTTGAGGATCGCCGGCAGGAACCTGCCGAGCATATTGTGTTTCACGAGGAGGACGGCATCATCGGCTTCGTCCGTGACCTCAACCGGAATAAAGAATGTATACATGAGCCGATTTATTTTTCAGGCGAATCCGAAGGGATCACCGTGGAGGCGGCTTTTCAGTATGTCAATGAATTTCACGAAAATGTCCTTGGCTTTTGCAATAATATTTACAACGCCGAAGGCGGCACGCACATCACCGGCTTTAAGACGATGTTTACCTCGGTTATGAACAGCTATGCCCGGGAGCTTGGTATTTTAAAGGAAAAGGATGCAAACTTTACCGGAACCGATATACGCAACGGTATGACCGCCGTTATTTCCATCAAGCATCCGGCGCCGCGCTTTGAAGGCCAGACAAAGACAAAGCTGGACAACCAGGACGCCGCCCGCGCCACAAGCAAGGTCACCGGCGAAGAAATCCAGCTTTACTTTGACCGTAACCTTGAGGTTTTAAAAAGTGTCCTCTCCTGCGCAGAAAAGGCCGCCAAGATTCGCAAGACAGAGGAGCGGGCCAAAACAAACTTGCTGACCAAGCCTAAATTTTCATTTGACTCCAACGGCAAGCTTGCCAACTGCGAGAGCCGGGACGCCAGCCAGTGCGAAATCTTTATCGTCGAAGGCGATTCCGCCGGGGGCTCCGCCAAAACGGCCCGCGACCGCAATTTCCAGGCGATCCTTCCGATCCGGGGAAAAATACTAAATGTCGAAAAAGCAAGCATTGATAAAGTCCTTGCCAACGCAGAGATCAAGACAATGATCAACGCCTTTGGCTGCGGTTTTTCCGAGGGCTATGGAAACGATTTTGATATTACAAAGCTGCGCTATAACAAAATCATCATCATGGCCGATGCCGATGTGGACGGCGCCCATCTATGTACGCTGCTGCTCACACTGTTCTACCGGTTTATGCCGGAGCTCATCTACGAGGGCCATGTCTACATCGCCATGCCGCCGCTGTATAAGGCGATGCCTGCCCGGGGGAAGGAAGAATATCTTTACGATGACAAGGCTCTGGAAAAGTACCGCAAAACCCACAAGGGCCCCTTTACACTCCAGCGCTATAAAGGTCTTGGCGAAATGGATGCCGAACAGCTCTGGGAGACCACTCTCAATCCGCAGACCCGTATTTTAAAGCTCGTAGAAATCGAGGATGCGCGCATGGCCTCCGATGTTACAGAGATGCTCATGGGCACCGATGTCCCCCCGCGGCGGGAATTTATTTACAGCCACGCCCAGGACGCCGAGCTGGATGTATAGACTTTATATAAAGCCTCCGGACTATGATCCCGGACCGTAACCTCTGGCCGCCCCCGGCGCCAGCAATGTGAAAGGCAGATGAATAAATCCGATGAATATAAATAACGACGAAAAAATCCTGCATACCGAATATTCGGAGATCATGCAGAAATCCTATATTGATTACGCCATGAGCGTCATTATTTCCCGCGCCCTTCCGGACGTACGCGACGGATTAAAGCCGGTTCAGCGCCGGACGCTTTATGATATGTACGAGCTTGGCATCCGCTATGACCGCCCGTACCGAAAATGCGCCCGTATCGTCGGCGATACGATGGGCAAATATCACCCACACGGCGACAGCTCCATTTATGAGGCCCTGGTCGTCATGGCCCAGGATTTTAAAAAGGGGCTCCCCCTTGTGGACGGCCACGGAAACTTCGGCTCTATCGAAGGCGACGGCGCGGCAGCCATGCGTTATACCGAAGCGCGCCTTGCCCGGGTGACCCAGGAAGCATTTCTTACGGACCTCGACAAAAATGTGGTGGACTTTATGCCCAACTTTGACGAAACCGAAAAGGAGCCGTCCGTCCTTCCGGTGCGCATCCCCAACCTTCTTGTCAACGGCTCCGACGGCATTGCCGTCGGCATGGCCACAAGCATCCCGCCCCACAATCTCGGTGAGGTCATCGACGGCGTTAAAGCTTATATGGCCAACAGCCAGATTACGACAAAGGAGCTGATGCACTATATCAAGGGCCCGGATTTTCCCACCGGCGGCATTGTCACCAATAAAGATGAGCTTGTTCAGATTTATGAAACCGGGCAGGGAAAAATCCGGCTCAGGGGCAAGGTTTCCGTAGAAAAAGGCAAAGGCGGCCGCGAGCGGCTTGTAATCAGCGAAATTCCCTACACGATGATCGGTGCCAATATCGGCAAGTTTTTAAATGATGTCTATGCCCTCGTGGAATCCAAAAAGACAACCGATATTGTGGACATTTCCAACCAGTCCTCCAAGGAAGGCATCCGCATCGTCCTGGAGCTGCGCAAAAATGCCGATACGAACCAGCTCATCAATATGCTTTACAAAAAAACACGCCTGGAGGATACGTTCGGCGTAAATATGCTGGCTGTGGCCGACGGACGCCCGGAAACGCTTGGACTTAAAAGCATTATTGAATATTTTCTTGATTTTCAGTTTGAGATTGCTACGCGAAAGTACCGCACGCTGCTGGCAAAGGAGCTTGAGAAAAAAGAAATTCAGGAAGGTCTGATCAAGGCCTGCGATGTGATCGATCTGATTATTGAAATCCTCCGGGGCAGCCAGAATCTAAAGCAGGCCAAAGACTGTCTTGTAAACGGCATCACCGAAGGCATCCGTTTTAAAACAAAGGCATCCCAGAAAGCAGCCGCCCGGCTTCATTTTACCGAACGGCAGGCATCAGCGATTCTGGAAATGCGTCTGTATAAGCTCATTGGCCTCGAAATTAAGGCGCTCATGAGCGAACACGAGCAGACGCAAAAAAACATCGCTTCCTATGAAGATATACTGGAAAATCATGCCAGCATGTCCAAGGTCATCCAAAAAGAACTGGATCAGATCAAAAAGGCATATGCCCGCCCCCGCAGAACTGCCGTTGAAAACGCGGCTCAGGCTGTATATGAAGAAAAAAAGCTTGAAGAGATGGAAGTTGTATTTTTAATGGACCGCTTTGGTTACTGCAAATGCATCGACCTGTCCACCTACGAACGCAACAGGGAAGCTGCGGATACAGAAAACAAATATATCCTCCGGTGCATGAATACCGATAAGATCGCCATTTTCACCGATACCGGACGGATGCACCTGCTTAAGGTCATGGACATTCCCTTCGGCCGCTTCCGCGATAAGGGCACGCCGGCAGACAACCTCTGCAATTACGACAGTGCCGGCGAGCGCATGATCTATATCGCGCCTTTGGGCACTTTAAGGACATCACGCCTGCTTTTTGCCAGCGCCAGGGGCTATTTAAAAATTGTAAACGGCAGCGAATTTGATGTCATTAAGCGCACGATTGCCGCCACAAAGCTAATGGATGACGACCAGGTCATCGCCATTCTCCCTGCAGATTCCGGAAAAAATGTACTCTTGCAGACAAAGGGCGGGGTCTTTCTCCGCTTTTCCCTGGATGAGGTTCCGGAAAAGAAAAAAGGCGCCATCGGCGTGCGGGGCATCCGCCTTTCCGATGGCGACACACTTGAAGCTGCCTGTCTGATTGCGAATCCTTCGGAGGATACGATCACTTATAAAGACAAGGTGATCGCCGCATCACGCATCCGCCTCTCCAAAAGAGACACAAAAGGGACAAAGCTGCGGTTATAGTCCGTCCGCATAAGCCTTCAGAGATTTGATTACAGTATCCTTTGAATATTCTGGCGCAGCTTTTGCTTTAACTGCTTAAGCTGCGCCTTTTCCTCCTCCGAAAAGCCATCCAGCATCGCCTGGACACAGTCTGCTTCCGCTTGGGCGAAGTCCTTAAGTATTTCGCCGCAATCCGGCTGTATTGTTACGGACAGCACTTTTTTAGGACTCATTTCCCGGCCGCTGCCGTCACTCCTTCCATCCGCCCCGGCCGCCGCCTTTTTGGGCGCGCGCACCTCCTCAATACAAATCAGATTTCTGGACGAAAGCTTTTGCAATGCCGACGAAAGCATCCGGGGCGTCACATGAGCAAGGTCTGCCAGCGCCTTTTTCGTATCGCAGATCGGCTTTCGGCTCAGCACAAATAACACCCACGTTTCAGTCAGGCTCAGATCATTTTTTAAAGCAACCGGACGAAGATCGTATTCCAGCAGCTTTCGTCCCCGGTAAATATCCATCACAAGCCCATCGGCCTGTATGGCCTGATCACAGACAGTCAGACGCTCCTCTCCCAGCTTCCGGGACCCTGGAAACAAAAACGGCGGAACCATTCCATCCCTGGCCGCATCGATGAGATAGCGGTAAACCTGAAGCCGGTTCTTTTCATAAGTCTCCTCGTCAAGAATATGCTTATACAGACTATTATAGTAATCAAACACCATGCGCTTTGTTTTTACAGACCGGGTCAGGCTCATACTTTGGCTGACAAGAGAGCCCTTTGTACGGACATAGTAATACACCGGCGTGCGCAGCGCATAAAACACATGGGCATAGCGGATATATTCCAGATTAAACATAAAGTCCTCGCACCAGCTAATGCGGGAATCCATCTGCAATCCATGATCTTTAATGATCGACCGCCGGTAAAGCTTGTTCCACAAAACGCCATAGTAAAAATCAGCGGGATTTTCCATCATATGTTCCGCAAATGTCTCCCGGCTCATAACACCGTCTGTATCAATATCCCCTTTGTGTGATACCCGGCCGCCCACCACCCGGTAAAAATCCGTGATCACAAGGTCGCAGTTATATTCCCGGGCCGCCCGCACCATCAGGCGGGTCGCATCAGGCGTGATCCAGTCATCGCTGTCGGCAAACTGAAGATATTCCCCGCGGGCCAGGGCTATGGCCAGATTTCGCGCGTCGGAAACCCCGGAATTTTCTTTGTGCACAGTCTGCACACGGCGGTCCTGTATACGGTATGCATCGCAGATGGCGCCGGAGCCGTCGCTGCTCCCGTCATCCACAAGAATCAGTTCAAAATCCTGAAATTCCTGTCCAAGAATACTGTCCACACACCGTCTCAGGGACGCTTTCGCATTAAAGACAGGAACAATAATACTCACCTGCGGTCTGCAAGCTTCCACTTCTGCTGTCATATCACTACTCCTTTACTGCCGATGCTTTTGATACCAGCCGCTTTTTAAAAAAGGGCTTTAGCTTAGTATAAACAAATCGGAGCTTTTTTTCAACAGCACAGCCGCCGGGGCTGCTTATTTTGCAGCGCCCGGCGGCCGGCACACTATGGCAAGTTTATTTTCCAAGCCCGTCAAACATCCACCTCTTATACGCTTCAACTCCCGGCTGGTCAAAGGGATTAACGCCAAGAAGTCTTGCCGACAGGTAACAGGAAAGCATAAAGAAATAGAAAAGCTGTCCAAAATGGAAGGCATCCAGCCGCTGCACTTCAAGGATCAGGCATGGCAGCTTCGCCTTATGCGCCCGTACGGTCGCTTCAAAGGCGGTACGGTTAATCTGAGCAAAGTCCATGCCATCCAGATAATCAAAGGCATCCTGTATGCCGTCATTTTCAATGACAAGCGACGCTCCCGGGTCAAGGACATCAAGAAATGTTTCAAACATCAGCGGCGTCCCATCCTGGACAAATTGTCCGACGGCGTGCAGCTCCTCCGAATACTCCCCGCACACAGGAAACAGTCCTCTGCCGTCCTTGCCCTCGGTTTCCGCAAAAAGCTGCACCCACCATTTATAAAACCAGCGCAGCTGCGGTTCAAAGGATGCAAGCATTTCCAGGGCATAGCCTTTATCATAATAAATGCTGCGCAGACATGCGTACTTAAATGCAATATTTTCGGCTGCCGGCGTCTCAAAAAGCGATTTTTCCATCGCCTGCGCGCCTTTAACGAGCGCGCGGATGTCAATCCCCGCCACCGCCACAGGCAGCAGTCCCACAGCGGTTATTGCCGTATACCGTCCGCCCACATCCTCAGGAAATTCAAGAAATGTATAACCGTGCCCGGTACAAAGCGATTCCAGCAGGCTCCCCTTTGTTCCTGTGGCAATGATGCGTTTAGCCGCTTCCTTTGCCCCATAAGTATCACAAAGGTATTTTCTTAAAATTCTAAAAGATGCGCCCGGTTCCAGCGTTTCAAAATTTTTGGCGATACAGTCGATATAGACCGAACGCCCTTTGAGCCTGGCCATCATCTGGCACAGGGCATGGGGCGAGAGCGTATTTCCGGCATACATAATTTCCGGCCCATCCGCCGTTTTCAGCGCTTCGATCACCGAACGGGCGGCATTATTTGAACCGCCGACACCAATCACCACAAACACATCCGCATTGTTTCGTATCGTATCTGCCAGTGCCTCCAGCCGGTCAAGCTGCGCCGGGCCGGCCCACCGTTCTGTGTGCAGCCACCCCAGGGCATCGCTGTAACACGTCTCCCCGCCAACGACACTCTTAAAAATATTCTCATGGGCCTTTATATATCCGCCAAGCATCTGCTCAGCCTGACATTTTTCATCCAATAGCTTAAACTTTAGCATGCTCATCGCTCCTCCCGAGCATCGGTTTTACAGCAGCCTGTGTCCATATTCATCCATACAGTCATCCTGAGGATTTTCCATGCACAGATGCACAGCAGCCCGCTTAAACGTTTCCGGAAGCGCAAGAATGTTCGGTTTGGGCCCGACATATTTCTTCATGGCATCCTCCAGCGCTTCCTCAAAGGTTGCCCGGGTTTTAAGTCCCATGCCTCTGGCATATCCCGGCTCCTGTGCGCCGACAATATAAATGGCGCTTGTATTCATCTCCGCAATGTGCCCGCAGGACATCATGCTAAATCCATGGAACGGGTGGAAGGCGTTTGCAAAACGGTATTTCCGGATGTATTCCTCATTGGTTGCAAAGTATTCGCCGTACCGGTTCATATCCGGCAGCGTATTCATATAATCATGCTGGAACATTGTATACAGCTCTCTTAAATACGGCCACAGCTCGTCATGGAAGAAACCGTTGCAGGTGGAGGCGCAGATAATGACACAGTGATCACTCATCACCCGTTTAAAACGCAGCACCTGTGCGCTCAATGCCTGCATCATCATGATCGGATTTGTCCCCATGCCGTCGCCGTAATGGAACTTCTGAGGCATACCAAAAACAAGCACATCATATTTTTTCTTTGCCCAGTGCACATAAGTGCGCTTATCCGCCAGCTTCCAGCTCAGCGGCATCATTTCCTTCGCATAGCCGCAGTAAATGGCAATCTGACGTGAAAAGGTATCAAGCACCGCATCGCAGCAGAAAAACGGATGCCCCATCTTCTCCTCCATATGCATACTGATCTCATCAAACTTCGTGCGCATCAGGCTGCCGCCGTTGACCGGCGTAAAATCTGCCCGGTGCATGACCGACGGTACATGATGGCTGGCAATACTCTTCCAGTTGGTGATGCCTGTGGCACTGTGCTTATAGCCGCCGGAATAACCGCCGTAGGGATTGCCCTGTACATGTCCGATAAGAATAGGAATATCACATTCAAAAACATAGCGGTTCATAAAGACCGGATCGCCCCGTCCTGTTACGCCAAGATCGACCATATGCTCCGAGTCTTCGCTGTCATGGCTGATGATCTGGCCCGTGTGCCAGAACTCATCAAACAGCTCGGCTCCAAAAATTGCCTTTGCATCGCTTTCTTTGCTCCGCGGGTGAAGGCCGTTGGATATGATCAGCAAAATATCCTTTTTTTCCACACCGGCCGCATAAAGCTCTCTGAGAATATATTTGATACTCAGCTTTCTGTGGCTTGTGGGCTGCTCGCCGCCTTTGACACGGTCCGGAACAACAATGCAGACCGTGCTGCCTTTATGTGCCAGCTCGGTAAGGGTCGGCATCCCGACAGGGTGGGAAAGACTTTCCAGATAAGCCTCCTCAAGCTTAGCTTCAGGAATATAGGGCGGATCGGCCACTGTCTCCCCTGGGATAAAAATATCTGTATTGTCCGGCAATGATGCGCTCATAAGCCCCTGGCCATATTCAAATTCCAAATTCATAATGCTTTTACTCCTTCCATGTATCGCTTGATGATTTCCAGATATTCCTGAGGATAATAGCCGATTTCGCCAACAAAGCGGGTCAGCGCGATCAGCCCGCCGTCAATTTCCGGAATTGACGAAAGCATGGCCGCATTATCCTGCTTTAAGCCGCCGCCGTAAACTACATCCATACCGCCGGTCTTTTCCTTGACAAACGCCGCGATCTTCTGAATATAGGAACGGTCCGCCGGTGTTTTTCCCGGCCCGATGGACCAGACCGGCTCGTAGGCAATGACAACTTTAGACGTATCCACTCCATCAAGTCCGATTGCAAGCTGTGCGCCCAAGACCTCCTGCCACCGCTGCTGCTCCTCACTTTTTTCTCCGATACAGTAAAGCACATCAAGCCCGCGGGCGATGGCCGCCTTGATCTCTTTGTTGAGAATACGGTTGACAGCTGCCGTATCGGTCACGCCGGCCTCTGCCAAAATCCCGGCCTTATCATTGCGCTCCTCACAGTGTCCGATAATCGTCGATACACATCCGGCTGCCTTCATCGCCGCTGCCGGACGGTTCGCCGTGAATGCCCCGAAATTCCCGCCAGGCGTCACATCTTCGCGGTAAACGCTCTGGCAGCCGATCTTCACCGGACTTAAGGCATCCCGCGCCGCCGCTGCGGATAACAGATGCGCCTCCGGAAAATACATAACAAATTCCACAGCATCCGGATCATAATCCTTAAGAGCATCCTGTGTATGCTCAACAATATATCCGCCCCAGTCCGATATCGGGCAGAGGCTGTTGACACCGCCCAATTCTGACGGCACATCAAACCGTTTTAAATTCAAATAGATATGCTTCATTTTATGCTCCTTCCTGTTGCCCTTGAGCCGTTTTATTGCCCGCAGCCTGTTTTGCCGCCATATCAGAGTATCACGCCATGCGGACGGTTCAGCGAAAGCATCTGAGGCAGCGGGCCGCCAATCAGCGGACGGCACCAGTCCATAAATTCTTCCGTCACGCCATTGCCCCCGGCATTGATAAACGCATCCGGCATTTTGCGTTCATGCATCATGACCTGGTCTATATCTGTAAAAAATATTTCCGAAGCATACGGCGTCCGGCCGCTGCGGCGAAACGCCGCCATCTTTCCGGACATACCTGCAAGCGCCGCCTCACATGCCTTATATCCGGCCAGCCGGGCTTCCTCCCGGTCCACATCGCTCTGCCATGCAATCGAGGCACGGCCCAAAAGCCCGGGCTTTTCACCTCTGGCCTTATATCCAAGCCGCTCAATGACAAGGTTCGCCAGATGCGCGCTCACATCGCCAAAATAGGTTGCGCGCTCCGTCTTAAACACCGGCTTTACGACCGGCTTTTTATCCGGCCCGGTCAGCCCCTCGCTTGCCACGACAACGATACCGCTCTTTTTTTCAAGGAGGCGGCGGACATCATCGATAAACCGGTCCTCGTCAAACGGCCGCTCCGGAAGGTAGATCAGGTCCGGCCCGTAACCGGCATCTGCCGCCAGAGCGCTGGCCGCCGTGATCCACCCGGCGTTTCTCCCGGATGCCTCCATAACAACAACATGGATGGGCAGAGCGCGCACATCTGCGCAAAGCTCCTGGACAGAAGCGGCCATATAGCGGGCAGCGCTGCCAAAGCCGGGACTGTGGTCCGTCACGGCAATATCATTGTCCGTCGTTTTCGGAATCCCCATCACGGCAATGTCCAGCCCGCGCTCCCGGCATACTTTGTGCATTTTCCCGCAGGTATCCATTGTCCCGTTGCCGCCGTTAAAAAGCACATATCGGATATGATGTTTCTTGCAAATGTCTGCCATTTTCTCATAATCCTCTGCCCAGATCGCATCCCGGGATGTCCCGATGGCGCTCCCCGGCGTCTTAAGCAGCAGCGCAAGCTGTTCCCGTGAATAGGTCTCAAGCTTAATAAAATCCTCTCTCAGCACGCCGCCGGTTCCGTTATTTGCCCCGTAAATATGACCAATCCCGCCATGCTCCAGCGCACATTGTATGGCTCCGTACAGCGACGCATTAAGCACGGCTGTCGGACCGCCGCCATGAACGATCAACAGATTTTCTGACATTTTAATCTCCTCTTTAATTTACAAAGACCCTGCGGCAGTCATCTGCCGCAGGGTACTCTGAATGCTTCATCCAGCTCACCGATGGGCAGTCACGCCTGATGAACGTTAATGAATACAGCGTTTTGCTGATGAATTAGTTGCCTGCTTCTTTCATAATATCAAACAATACAAAATCAGAAACCGGAGTCTGGCCTTCTTCCTCGGTCAGCTTTCCGTCAGCGACAAAGTTCGCTTCCTGTGTTGCATAGTAACCTTCAATCGTTCCGTCCTCAACATAGCCAAGCAATGTCGCAGAATCTAACCACGCGCCGTCAGAGGTCTGCTCCAGAGCACTTTCCTTGGCCGTACCGCAGGCCTTGGCCACATAGCCGGCAACCTCGTCATAATTTGCTTCCTGAGAGCCGTAGTCCATCGCCTTATACAATGCTTTTGTAAAGCTTACAAGCGTGTCTTTATTTTCTTCAGCATAGGACGGAATACATACCCAGCTTGCGCAGTCCGCAGCCTCATCCGAGAACGATACATTCGTACACATAACCTTGGCATCATCGCCCATCTCCGCAAGAATCGTGTTGGTGCTCGGCGACCATGGTGCACAGGCATCCAGTGAACCGGAAACCATCGCGCTGATCATATTGCTGATGTCCATATCATAGGCTTCAATATCTTCCATTGTCAGGCCCACGGAGGTCAGCGCGCGGCGAAGGATTGTTTCAGAAGATGTACCGGAAGAATAGCCGACCTTCTTGCCTGCCAGGTCCTCAAGCGACTCTACGCCATGAGATGCAAGGCCGACAACACTGTCTGCATTTCCAAGCTGCTGGAAGCAGAACACGTCCACATTGCCCTGGATAGCCAGCGTATGGGCGCCGGGCCCGATATAAGCCACATCGATGGAGCCGGATTCCATAGCCGCAATCTCTGTCGGGCCGTCCTGGAACTGTACGAGATTGACTTCAATGCCTTCTTCCGCAAAATATCCTTTTTCATCGGCAGTTGCCACAGCCCATAAGGATGCGTAATTTGGCATAAATGCTACGTTGACGGTTTTTACCTCACCGGAAGCCTCCGGTTCTGTTGCTGCTTCGGTCGAAGCCGCAGCTGTGTCTGCTGCGCCCGCATCCTGAGAATCGGCGCCGGACTCTGCTGCCGGTGCCTGCGTTTCAGGCGCGGATGTCTCTTTGCTGCCCCCGCCGCAGCCTGCCAGTAAACCAAGTGCCATCGCAGATACCATCATTAATGATAAAACTTTACCCTTCATATTCAATTCCTCCTCATAAAAAATCGTTTTAAAAACGCTTTGTTACTTGCGCACTGCCAGATATTCCTGATATACCTGGCTCCAGATATGGTTTTTAAGTTCAATAAAACGATCGCTCATCTTTGTCTCCTGATCTCTCGGATATGGAATGTCGATGTCTACAACCTCCTTAATCCGGGCCGGCCGGGCGCTCATAATCACCACGCGGGTGGCCAGCACGATCGCTTCTTCAATATCATGGGTGACAAAGAAGCATGTTTTATGCTCTTCCTCCCACGTTCTTAAAAGCTCTGTCTGAAGCTGGGTGCGCGTCTGTGCATCCAGCGCTCCAAACGGCTCATCCATAAGCAGCACCGACGGGTTCATTGCATAAGCCCTTGCAATCGCCACGCGCTGCTTCATACCGCCGGAGAGCTCCTTCGGGTAAGAATTCGCAAATTTTTCAAGCTCAACCATCTTAAGATATTTATTGGCGACCTCTTCCCGTTCCTTCTTTCCAAGCCCTTTAAGCTTCAGGCCAAATTCAACGTTCTTGCGCACGGTCAGCCACGGGAACAGAGCATACTGCTGGAACACAACGCCCCGGTCGATACCTGTACCGTGAACCTCCCTGCCGTCCACGAGCACCCTGCCTGCCGTGGGCTCAAGCAGACCGGCGATGATGTTTAATAATGTTGATTTCCCGCATCCGGAAGGACCGATGACACAGATGAACTCGTTTTCTTTAATATCAAAATCAATTCCGCTTAAAGCGGTGACCTCACCATTGCGCACCTTATACTTTTTCTCGACGCCCTGGATGCTGACTTTTATATTTCCCTCTTTTCCTGCCATCCCGTTAACTTCCTTTCCACTACTTTAAGAATTTTTTCTGCCGCCATACCGATCACACCGATAATAATAATGTATAAAAGCATCGGCTGTGTCTCATAGGAGTTGGACAATGCCTTGATTCTCATACCAAGACCGGCCATTGCTCCGGTTGATTCTGCTGCGATCAATGTCGTCAATGCTGTGGAAATACCAAGCCGCACTGCTGTGATGATAAATGGAGTGGTTGCCGGGAAGATCACCTTTATAAACAGGTTCACATCATTAGCCCCCAGCACACGGGCTGCCTTGATCAGCGTCTCATCCACATTAATGACGCCCTGGAATACCGTGACCGTCATAATAAGGAAGGTTGCCAGCCAGATGACGATGATCTGAGGCGTTCTTCCGACACCAACGCCGATGACGACCAGCGGAACATAAGCCAGCGGCGGAATGTTTCGGATGAACTGTATCCATGGTTCCAAAATGAAACGGACCGGCCGGTACCAGGCCATCAGGAACGCCACTGGAATTGAAGTGACAAAACCGATTGCAAAACCGGCGATCACAGAGATCAAACTGCTTTTAATATCTTCAAAAAGCAGCCCCCGCTCGATCATCGTTCCGATGGACTTTGCGACAACGATCGCATTTGGAAATACACGGCCCGTGCTTTTTCCAAAGGACAAAAGTGTCCACACGATCAATGCCACGATCAGGGAAATCAGCAGCCATACGCCTTTTGGAATCTTACTGACAAAGTCATTTTTCTTTTTCTTGCCCATAGTGTAACCTCCAACCTTCTTTCTGCGGAAGCCTGTCTTCCGCCTGTGTTTTGCGTGGAAACCAATTCCAATCTCCCATGCGTTTTATTTATTTTGTATAATCATCATAACATAATCTTTTTTCTTTTCAACATATTATTAGGCAAACGTTTGCATTACAATGCAACATTCTCTTTATTTCGCCGATTATTTTTCTTATAAATCCGCATTTTATTGTATATTTTGTACATTTCAGCTATGTAAAATTAAGCAAAACATCTGAAACGCGCGTGATTTTCGCAGTTTTTCGCCGGTGCGGCACCGTCAAAAAAGCTTTTATTTTTCAATATTTTCTGAGCTTATCCCCTGTTTTTTCTGACGGTTTTTTATGGTATTTTTATTTTTCAGAGAAAATGTATATAAAAAAACAGGGCAGAGCTTTTATGCTCTGCCCTAGAAAAGTTTTTCCGAAAATTATCAGGCATTTTTTTCGTTTTTGTACCGTTCGCGCATGTCTTCCAGTGTCAGCTGCTTTACAAGGGGCGCTTTCCCGTAGGAGCCAAACTCCACGATCAATGTACCGATTGCTTCCTTGACGCCCTTTTCCACAACAGACATAAGCTCTGCCACATCATGATCCGGGATATTGCCGTACATCACCGTATCCATGATTGGCGGGAAAAATGCTCTCGGATCAAACTGGGTGCGCTTTTCTTCCAGCAGCCGGTAAACGCCTCCGATGGAGGGACTGTCCTGCATATCCGGATGATCTCTGAAAAATTCTTTCATGTTCCTTGTCACGGCCAGACGTATATCCGTATCGACATTGATCTTTCCGATGCCGCATGGGATCGCGCTCTTAAGCTCATCAATGGAAATGCCGTGGGCGTTTTGGATATTTCCGCCGAGGGCATTGATTTCATCCACAATGTATTTCGGCACTGTGGAGGAGCCGTGCGATACAAGAACGCCAAAAATATTTTCGTGCATCAGGCACTCTTTAATGGCAATGGGAATTTCCCGGCGCAGCTTCACATCCTTGCCCTTGGAAGCGCCGTGCATCGTCCCGTAAGAAATCGCCAGCGCATCGCAGCCGGTCTTTTTAAAAAATTCCACAGCCTTGAGCGGGTTTGTATAGGTTGAATTTGCGGCAAATACATGATCTTCTACGCCGGCTAAAACGCCAAGCTCACCTTCTACTGAAACGCCCCGGGCATGGGCATATTTGACAACCTCCCTGGTCAGCTCCACGTTTTCATCAAATGGAAGCGACGAGCCGTCGATCATTACGGATGTATAGCCGCCCTCAATGGCCGCCTTGCAGGAATCAAAATCCCGCCCGTGATCCAGATGCAGCACCACAGGGATCGGGGAATTTTTTGCAAACTGCCGAACGGCATTGGCAATATTGCGCGCGCCGATCTTCTTATCCTCCAGTGTCGCATTGGCAAAATCCGTGCGCCCGCCCATAAAGCCGTTGGCTAAGTCCGCGCCCTGTAAGATCGCGGCAGAACGGAACATTTCATGAACTTCAATGGCCGCCTTTGCCTGAGCGACGGCATTTACATTAAAAGCGCCCTGAGCAAAATGATATTGATCGACGGTTTCCAGTAATGGTCTTAATGGGATTAATGGCATACTGTTCTCCTTCCCGGATTTCTCCTGTTTTTCAGGCGCGCCTAGCGGATAATGCGCACGCCCTTGACAAAGGTATCCTTTACATTATAGCTTTCATCAAGAATCACAACATCGGCATCCTTGCCCGGCGTCAGGCTGCCGATTTTTTTGTCTGCGCCGATTAAGCGCGCCGGATTGATCGTAAGCATCGGCAGCACCTGGGCCAGCGTCAGCCCGGTAAAACGAATGATATTTTTCAGCGCCTGCCCGGTCGTAAGCGTACTTCCGGCGCGGGTGCCGTCCTTAAGCTTTGCATCGCCGTCCTTCACCACAACGTCATTGACGCCAAGCTTATAGCTGCCGTCCGGAAGCCCTGCCGCCATGATCGAATCGGTAATGGCAACCATACGGTCAATGCCTTTCATTTTTATAAGAAAGCGCACCGTCCCCGGATGCAGATGCCGTCCGTCACAGATGGCCTCACAGTAAATATCCGATTCCAGCACTGCGCCCATAATCGCCGGAAAATGCTGATGCATCAGCTTCATAGCATTCATTGTATGCGTCGAAGCGGCCGCGCCGTTTCGGATGCAGCGCCAGGCCGTCTCGTAATCCGCACCGGAATGGCCGATGGCTACGGTCATCCCAAGCGCTCTCATATCCGGGATTGCCTCACACACGCCCGCAACCTCCGGAGATACGGTAATATAGCGGATATTGCCTTCCGCCGCTTCCTGATATTCTTTAAGCAGCTTTATATCCGGCGTTTTTAACAGATATTCCGGCATCGCGCCCTTATACTCAGAGGAGAGAAACGGCCCTTCCAGGTGGATTCCAAGAAGCTCTGCGCAGTTTTTATGCGCCTTTTGATGTGCCCGGGCTTCACTGATACACTTTAATGTCTGTTCCTTTGTGTCCGTCAGGATCGAACAGAGCCAGGATGTTGTCCCGCAGGCTGCAAAAAAATGGCCGATTTTTTCAAAATCACTGCGGCCGGCCGCGTTGACATCCACGCCAAAGCCGCCGTGGGTATGAATATCGATAAAACCAGGCACAACATAGGCGCCGTTTGCGTCATAAACGGCATCGTCCGGGCCAGGCTTTGCCGTTTCTTCAAGCGCCTTGATCCTGCCGCCTTCCATGAGCACACTGGCAGGCCGCATCTGTCCGGATACATAAACCATCCCTCCGGTAATCCATGTTCTCATCGCATCAATCCTCCAATGACGCCACAAATTCCGTTGTCTTTAAGCAGATGTCGGGATGATCTGTCAGTAAAGATACCGGAAAATCTGATGTGCGCTGGCCGTATGCCGCGCGGCGCACAACCGCCCGGTGCCAGCCTCTAAAGCATCCAAGACGGATTCTGCGGGCATGAGCGATCTCATACATTCCAATCGTCACACAATAATGCGGCATATCCTCAAATGCACCATTAAAATCACCGATCGCGTTGGCTGCGCGGGTTTCCTGGGAAATCTTAAGCACCCGGGTCTTTTGTGCCAGAAATTCTTCCGCAGAAAGCGACGCATCCGCCTCATTAAAAGCGACATGGCCGTTAATGCCGATCCCGCCAAAGGCAATGTCCACACCGCCAAGGCGCTCAATAAGCGCTCCGACCTCCTCGGGATGCTCCGGGTCCGGAAATACGCGCTGTTCTTCCGGCATAACAAGCTCCGGCAAAATCTGGCTGTAAACGACACGCTGCATAAAGCCGCGGAAGCTTAGCGGATGATTTATATCGATCCACTGGCGGTTATCATCCAGATATTCGTCCATGTTAATAAACCATACATTTTTCAGGCTGATGCCGCGCGTATTGACAAGCTCCACAAAATACGGGTACTGCCCCACCGGGCCTACCGGACAGATAAATACGGTCTTTTCTCCGGCTTTATTGTGTTTTTCGATTTCATCGGCCATCTCTTCTGCGATCGAGCGAAACACAGCCTCATTGTCCTTCATCACGATCAGCGGCAATTTGGGGCCATTGCCAAGAAGCTCTTCCCTGGAATACTGATAATAATCATGTCCCATACATATCACCCTTTCTTTGATTTTGATTATACCCTCGAATATATCCGAATTCAATAGTTCGCACAAAAAATTTGCGTATTTTTTCGTTTTTTTAGGCAAACGTTATCATTTCCTATTGCTATTTTACATCAAAGCTTTTATAATATTTTCAAAGGAGGTTTTTCAATGACGCTGAAAGAAATTGCCGAGCAGGCCCACGTTTCGATTTCCACCGTTTCCCGGGTAATCAATCAAAAAAAACCTAACGCCGCCAGTCCCGAGGTTGCCGAGCGCATCTGGGAGATCGTCCGGAAAAACGGCTATGTTCCCAACCGTACCGCGCAGGAGCTAAAAAAAGGGGTCCAAACGCAAATACCTGCGGCTGAACCCAAAACGATTGCGATTATTTACGCAAGAACCGACTCCATGGCGACCGACTTTTTCTTTTCCCACATTGCCAAAGCGATCGAACAGGAGCTTTTTAAGAGCAATTATTATCTGAAATATTCCTTTACTTCACTTGATTTTTCAAATCCCGCCACAGTTTCCCGCATCGCAGCCCTGAATGTGGACGGCGTTGTGGTTCTCGGGCGCTATGATCAGAAGCTTTTTCAGTTTCTTTCTCAGCCCGGCACTACTGTCATGTATGTTGGCTTAAATCCCGGCGACACAAAATTTGACCAGGTGATCTGCTGCGGCGGGGAAATTGCCAAGGCTGCGGTCTATTATCTGCATGAGCTTGGCCATACAAAAATCGGTTATATCGGCGCTCAGGATAATGAAATCCGCTACAAGGGCTACCGTCAGGCGCTTGAAAAGCTCAGTCTTTCGTTCCGGCAGAGAAACTGCGTCAATGTCCGCCAGACTGCCGACGGCGGATATAAGGCCGCCAATATGCTCATGGATATGGGCTCAGACATCACAGCGGTTTTCTGTGCCAATGATAATACGGCCATCGGCGCCATGCGCGCCTTTAAAGAACGCGGCAGACGTATCCCTGAGGACATTTCCATCATCGGGGTCGATGATATTGAAACGGATCAGTATCTCACGCCAATGCTTACAAGCATCCATATCCCTTTGGATGAGCTTGGAAAATGTGCCGCCCGGATTCTCATTGACCGGCTTAAAGGCGGCCACAAGCTCCCCATCAAGACGATCCTGCCCTTCTACATCGCAAAGCGCGATAGCTGCGCAAAGCCGCCGGTACAGCACTAACGGCGCAAAAGCACCGGTGCAGCGTAAGCCGTGCGGCCGCTTATCCAAGGACTTTTTTAAGCCGTCCGGTCAGCGCCGCAGCTAATGCGATTTTGACCGCATCACCGGCAAGGAACGGAAAAACACAGTACGTCAGGCTGACCCACAGTCCCATGCCGGTAATATACATAAACCACAGCGTTCCAAATGTATAGCAGGCAGCAAGGCCGGTAATCATCGCCACACAGCATTTAAAAAAGCTGCTGCCCCACCGGCGCACGATCAGGCCAACCACCAGCGCATCCAGTATATAGCCGATGATATAACCGCCGGTTTTCCCAAACAGCGTCCCTACGCCGCCCATAAAGCCGGCAAATAGCGGAAGTCCGGCAAGCCCCAAAAGCACATAGACCACCATGCAAAGCGTACCATATTTTGCGCCAAGCAAAGCGCCGCACAGATGTACGCCAAATAAAGCCAGATTGACCGGGATCATCGGCAGGGGAATCTGTATCTGAGAGCACACCGCAGTCAGCGCCGCAAAAAGCCCGCACAGCACAAGGTCTGCGGCTGCAGTGCGGCTGCCGGATGAATGCGTTTTTTTGCGGCCGGCAGCGGCCGCTTTTACTTTCCACATAAAAAAACCATTCCTTTCATAAATGTCGTGTACCAAAACGTTCATTTTCAAATGAACGACGTGCCACGACATCAGTATAAAGGAATGGTTTCTAAATGTCAACTCATTTTAAATTATGGTTTACATTTGTTTGTATCATTTACGCTTTCGGTGTTCAGTTTTTTTTCAATAATGTTTTTAGCCGCGTTTTTGATATGAATACCGGCAAGCTCTGCCGCCAGAGCCTCATCGCGCTTTTTGATGGCCTCAAGGATCGCCTCATGCTCTTCCTGGCACAAAAGCGCCCGCTGCTGGTCCTTTAATGCCCGCCGGCGTACATTTTGAATGTATTCGTGAAAATCGCTCAGCAGATGATTTAAGATCGGACTGCCGCAGGCACGGTAAAGCGCCTCATGGAACTTGCCGTCATACTCATAAAGCTGCTCAAAATGGCCGTTTTCAAGATGATAACGGGTCATAAACAAAATTTCCTCCACAGCCTCAAGCTGCTTTTGCGTCATATTTTTTGCCGCCCACCGGGCGCACAGCCCTTCAAGAAGCGCCCGGATGGCATAAATATCTTCCACATCCTTGCGCTTGATGCTGTTGACATAGGCACCTTTATTGGGAACCGTCACTACAAGCCCCTCAAGCTCAAGCTGACGGATGGCCTCGCGCACCGGTGTACGGCTGACACCGTATTCTTTGGCAATGGTATTTTCCCGCAGCTCCTCGTTATCCTTATATTTTCCGGACAAAATATCTGCCCTAAGCTGTCTGAAGACTCTTCCCCGGAGTGAATAAACATCCTGTCCCTCCGATGCCTGATCCAGATGTGTCATAACCAATCGCCGCTCCCTTAATGTTTTAATGTTTTGTGACAGGCCTGGCAGGCACGGTCAATCGCTGCCAGCAATTCGCTGTCTGTCAGAACCGTCACGCGCCCTCCGGCATATTCCTTGTCGACCCACTCCTTCACATGGGCAACAACCGGGTCTGTCTTGGCAATGGCTTCTTCGCCGGACAGCTTGAAATAGGTATTGATCCAGTGGGCGATGCCCGCCAGTCCGGAGGTATTTGATACAGCCACTAAAACCGGCCGGTTCAGGAATTTTTCTGTATCAAAAATATTATAAATTTCTTCATTTTTCAAAAGTCCGTCCGCATGGATGCCGGCACGGGTCACGTTAAAGTTCTTTCCTACAAACGGCGTACGGGACGGAATCTGATAGCCGATTTCCTTCTCATAATACTCTGCCATCTCCGTAATTACCGTCGTGTCCATACCGTCAAGTGTTCCCTTAAGCTGCGCATATTCAAATACCATCGCTTCAAGCGGTGTATTTCCGGTGCGCTCGCCGATACCAAACAGCGAACAGTTTACGCCGCAGGCGCCGTACAGCCAGGCCGTCGTGGAATTGGTCACGGCCTTGTAAAAATCATTATGACCATGCCATTCGATCATTTCCGAAGGAACGCCGCCGTGGGCATACAGGCCGTAAATAATTCCCGGCACACTTCTCGGAATGGCCGCCCCTGTAAAGTTCACGCCAAAGCCCATTGTATCGCAGGCCCGGATTTTTACAGGAATACCGTATTCCTTTCCAAGCTTCTCCAGCTCCAGGCAAAACGGGATCACAAAGCCATATATATCTGAACGTGTAATGTCCTCAAGATGGCATCTCGGGCGCACACCGGTTTCAAGGCACTCCCGCACCACACTAAGATAATGATCCAGCGCCTGACGCCTGGACATCTTCATTTTATAGAAGATATGATAATCGGAGCAGCTGACTAAAATACCGGTCTCCTTGATTCCCATATCTTTAACTAACTGAAAGTCCTTTTTATTGGCGCGTATCCACGCGGTCACTTCGGGAAATTCATAGCCCCGCTCCATGCACTTATAGGCAGCGTTGCGGTCCTTTTCACTATACAGGAAAAATTCGCTCTGACGGATAATTCCGTTTGGGCCGCCAAGCCTGTGCATATAGTCATACAGGCGGACGATCTGTTCCGTCGTATACGGGGCGCGTGACTGCTGCCCGTCACGGAATGTTGTATCGGTAATCCAGATTTTTTCCGGCATATTCATCGGTACAACCCTCTGGTTAAACACGATCTTCGGAATCTCATCATATGGGAAAAGATTCCGGTAGACATTTGGTTCCTCGACATCCTGCAATGCATAAAAATGTTCTTCAAAAGCCAGTAAATTATTATGTGGATTCACCACGATATTTGGATTATCCATAACACAGCATCTCCTTCATCCGCAATATAGCATTTGCATTATTGTATACAATTATACAACATTTGTCAACCAAAACAAAGCTGCACCCAACCTTTGCGTGCAAAAGTTCGGTGCAGCCTAAATTTATGGCAGCCGGAAGCCCGCTCCTGTTTCCCGGCAGGCCGGACAGCCGGACGGCCTCTTTATCAGCCGGTCGTGCTTTATGCCATAGCGTCAAATGTCGCGCGGATTGCACGGATAAAGTCAAGGCTGTTTAATACGGTCACATCCTTAAGTGTTGTGATCAATGCAAGGTCCTTGGTCATTTTTCCGGCTTCGATCGTTGAAAGCGTCGCCTTTTCCAGCTTATCCGCAAAGCTCATCAGCGCCTCATTGCCATCCAGCTCGCCGCGCTTGCGCAGAGCGCCGGTCCAGGCAAAAATCGTTGCCACCGAATTTGTGGAGGTCTCCTCGCCGGCCAGATGCTTATAATAATGGCGCTGTACCGTTCCATGGGCCGCTTCATATTCATAATAGCCGTCCGGAGATACTAATACGCTGGTCATCATCGCCAAAGAGCCGAAAGCAGAAGAAATCATATCACTCATCACATCGCCGTCATAGTTTTTGCATGCCCATATATAGCCGCCCTCGGACTTCATCACACGGGCTACGGCATCATCGATCAGTGTATAGAAATATTCAATGCCAGCGGCCTCAAACTTTGCTGCATATTCCTGATCGTAAATCTCCTGGAAAATGTCTTTAAATGTATGGTCATATTTTTTTGAGATCGTGTCCTTTGTCGCAAACCAGAGGTCCTGCTTTGTATCCAGCGCATAATTAAAGCAGCTTCTTGCAAAGCTCTCGATGGATTTATTAATGTTGTGCATACCCTGAACAATACCGGCACCGGTAAAATCATGGACAAGCTCCCGTGTCTCATTGCCGTTTTCATCCGTATAGACAAGCTCAACCTTTCCCGGTCCCGGAATCTTCATTTCAGAGCCCTTGTACACATCGCCATAGGCATGTCTGGCAATGGTAATAGGCTTTTTCCAGTTCTTTACACAAGGCTCGATACCTTTCACAACAATCGGAGCACGGAAAACGGTTCCGTCAAGAATTGCACGGATCGTCCCGTTGGGACTCTTCCACATCTCTTTTAAATTATACTCCTTGACACGGGCCGCATTGGGCGTAATCGTCGCGCACTTTACAGCAACGCCATATTTCTTTGTTGCCAGAGCGGAATCCACGGTTACCTGGTCATCCGTTTCATTGCGCTTTTCAAGGCCAAGGTCATAATATTCCGTGTTCAGGTCAATATAGGGCAGCAGAAGCTCATCTTTAATATACTGCCATAAAATACGGGTCATCTCGTCGCCGTCCATCTCCACCAGCGGTGTCGTCATCTTAATTTTTTCCATGATTGCCTCCTTGATTTTCATCCTTTTTCCGTAATATTGCACATATTCTGCACTAAACAGCTTATTGTATAATTGTATACCATTTTGGGCCAGATTTCAAGCACACATTTACCGCCGTCGGGAATACACTGAAAACAAAAAGAGTCTGACATGAATAACGTTCGTTCAAATATCCACAGAAATGCTCCCGCCGCGCGAAATTTCACCGGAAAAGGCGTGGGTATTGCTGTTTTAGATACAGGCATCTGCCCGCACCCCGATTTTATGCTCCCCCAAAGCCGTATCGCCGCATTTTCTGATTTTATCGGCCGGCGCACCTTTCCCTATGATGATCACGGCCACGGGACACATATATGCGGCATCTGCAGCGGCAGCGGCTTTGCCTCCCGCGGCAAATACTGCGGTATCGCGCCGGACAGCCATCTGATCGTAGGAAAAATACTCGACCGTCACGGAAACGGCAATATCCCGTCCATACTTGAGGCGATCCGGTGGGTCATTGACACAAAGGCGCGCTACCAAACGCGCATTTTAAACATTTCGGTCGGCACAGACACAAAAGAGCCGGTCAGCGAGGATTCTGTGCTCGTCCGCGGCGTCAATGAAGCGTGGGACGCCGGTCTCATCGTCGTCGCCGCTGCCGGAAACAACGGCCCCGCGCCAATGTCTGTCACCTCTCCGGGTATCAGCCGCAAGATCATCACCGTCGGCGCTGCCGATGATGACCGTCATGTCTTTATCCACGGGCAGCGCATACGCTCCTATTCCGGACGGGGCCCCACAAGGGAATGTATCCAAAAGCCCGATGTCATCGCTCCGGGTTCCGATATTATTTCCTGCGGCAATCAGCCGGAAAAGGGAATAACTTACGTCAGCCGCAGCGGCACGTCAATGTCCACAGCCATTGTCACCGGCTGCATCGCCCTGCTGCTGGAAAAATCCCCGGATATGACAAACAAAGAGGTGAAGCTTAAGCTGCGCGCCACCTGTGATGATCTCGGCTTTTCTGCCAACCGCCAGGGATGGGGCATGATTAATCTCGGCCGCCTGCTTTAATTTGCAGGCGGCCGTACACCCGTCCGTCTTTCATTCCATCTGTCTTTTATACCCGTCCGTCTTTTATTCCATCTGTCTTTTATACCCGTCAGCCTTTTACCGGCGGCCACAAAATCTCCGGGTACAGCCCACATTGCTTCATCCTGCGGATCGCCTGTACAACTACCGGCTTATCCTCCCGGTAAGTTACGCCATACCAGCGGTCCTCAGACGGAAGCACCTGCACGGATGCTTTTTTCTCTTTAAGAAGCTCACCGACAACATTTGGCAGGAAATATTCACACTTAAGCGGGTCCGTCTTAAGCCCATGCTCTAAAAAAGCAGGGAAACGTGCGGCCAGCTCCCGAAGGATACTTTCATTAAAGCCCCACATATTCATCGATACGATGCTTCCTTTTGAAACCGGCAGCCATGTCTGGCCTCCGTCCTCGGTATACACAGCGCCTTCACCGCGTTTTTCAATATGCGTACGTTCACAGATGCCCAGAAGCTGCCCGCGCTCATTCGTCGTACATACCCCGCGGGATACATGGCCGAACTCTGTCAGCGTATTTTCCACCTGGTAGCCAACCATGGCATAGCGGTATGTATCGTCATCCGGATGTGACATCAGATAATCGTAAATCATTAAAAAGGCATGGGGACCATAATAATCATCGGCATTGATTACCGCAAAGGGCCCATGGATGCGGCCCATACAGCTTAAGATCGCATGTCCGGTTCCCCACGGCTTTACACGCTCCGCGGGAACGGTAAAGCCCTCCGGCAATGTGTCCGGCTCCTGGTACACATACTCTACATCCATATAGGCCGATACTTTATCGCCCACCTTTTCTCTGAAATCCTTTTCCAGCGCTTTTTTAATAATAAAGATGACTTTTTTAAATCCGGCTCTCATGGCATCGTATATTGAAAAATCGATAATTATATCACCCTGTTCGTTGAGCGGATCGATCTGCTTAAGACCGCCATACCGGCTTCCCATGCCGGCGGCCATAATGACCAGTACTGGTTGTTCCATCGTGTATTCATTCCTTCCTCGATCAGACATATTCATCCGCATACCCCGGCAGCTCTGCCATTAAAGCAGGCCCGCCGGCTCTGCTCCCATTATTATAATGCATCTTTCGGATGAATACTATCCCTCTGGCATTATTTATAAATTTTTTTGGATTTGGTAATAATGTCCAGCAGAGGTTCATGCAGAATATCGGATAAAATCAGCAGTGAACCCATAGACGGACGGCACATCTTTGTCTCCCACAGATGGATCGTGTTGGTGCTGACTCCGATCAGGTTGGCCAGCTCCTGCTGAGTGATGTTGTTTCGTATCCGGTATTCCTTTAATGAATATCCCAATTCTGTCATCTTATAAGTTTCTTCAAGCATATCCTCATCTTCCCTCCATATATCCTATTGTTTTCCTAATGCATTACATATTTTAGCATAAACGGATTGAATTATTTGTCGTTTCGGGACGAGAGCGAAAATTTTATCGAAGCTTCCGGATCATATATAAAATGGGCGGCTGATTGGCTCTATTATGGTTTTTCAGCGTAAAAACCTCAAATTTTTTTGCGGGAAGACCATGCAACAATTCATCGACATTTTCCATTTCCTCACGCCCTCCCAGATGGCCATAGTAAACGAGAACGCAGCCGATGCCCCCGGGTTTTAGGGCCTTCAGGCATTTTTCCAGGGCCGGAACCGTTGTCGAAGCATTGGTAACGACATGCACATCGCCTCCGGGCAGGTAGCCGAGATTAAAACAAAAGCCGGCGATGGGGCCGTCTACATACCGGTCCAGGTGCGCATGGGAATCCAGATGAAGCCGGGCCGGTTTTTGAAGTCCCGCCGCTTCCAGCCGGGCTTTCGTGGCATTAATGGCCTGCTGCTGAATATCAAAAATATGAACGCAGCCTTCATCGCCCACAAGCCGGCATAGAAATTCCGCATCATGGCCGTTTCCGGCCGTACCGTCCACCGCCGTATCGCCGGCATGAATATAATCTTTCATTAAATCATGGTAAATGTCTACCATACGCTTTCCAAAAAACATAAATGTCTCCTTTCCCTGCACAAACGCCCGCATCGCATCTCCGCACAAAAAAGTTTGTGGCACATTTCACGGACGGTGCATAGTATAAATCAAAAGCAAGTTCAGGAGGAACAAATCATGAGTGATTTAGCAGCAACGAGCTGTTGCAACAATGACTGTGGATGTGGAGTTGACAATCGGGCAGGAGGTAATTCCTGGCTTTGGATCATTATCCTTTTATTCTGCTGCGGCGGATGCGGCGGCAGCGGAAACTTCCTTTCCACCGGCGATGACTGCAGCTGCATCATCCTTATTTTACTGCTTCTGTGCTGCTGCGGCGGCAATGGCTTCTGCGGCTGAGCGTCCATCCCTTTTAAACGGCGGCCGCCCGGAATCTTCCGGGCGGCTGCTTTTTATCGTTGATTTCTCTGTTTTTTCTGAATACATTCCAGATCAACCTCATAGATCGTATCTTCTTCCTCAATAAGACAGTCCCCGGGGCCGTGCCCCATATCCTCCGGCAAAGGCTTTTTAGGCTCTGGCAAAGGCCTGCGACGCCCTTTTTGTGCGTCCTGGCCAAACAGCGGCGACTTCATACGCGCTCACTCCAAACACATCTTTATTCTATCATATGATGCTGCGTTTATTTGTAACATACTGCCCTTCTGCCAACATATAATATAGAGAAGCCACATAAAAAAGGATGTGATAACCGTCAGCCAGCCACCGCGGCTCACCCCTCTGGATGAGCAGACCTTTAATAATCTGTCACAAATGATCAAAGCCGCGCTCCCTTATATGCAGCCTGAAGCCGCCAGGCCCATGGCTCTGGCCGCGCGTTTTATAGAGCTGCAAAATACGATACAACAGCTTAAGCCTGCAAAGCTTAAAGCCTGCGGCATCACAAGCCGGCGCCCATCACCGGAAGAAATGCTGACCGATCTGAGAAAATATTGTGACGGAAACGAGGGCGCCATGATCGACCGGCTTTTAAATATCCTGAAGCTCGGACATTTTTATGAAAAGTTTCGGGATATGGAAAATAATCCTGCCCTGAAGCATCTGCTGGATGCCATGAAGCCTGACGGTTCTCACGATTCTTCTCATGATCCCAATGGAGGTGATCCGATGCAGCCATCTCAGCAATTAGATCAGATATTAAAGCATATTCCTCCGGATGTTCAAAAAACTCTGAATCCGGAGATGCTTAAAAACTTTGATATGAATAAATTCAATCAGCTCATGCAGGCATGGAACAGCCAGACGTCACAGGCTGCCGGCAATCCCCGCGGCGCTTCCCCGCCGCCGCAGGAGCACATAAGCGGCGCCCAGACAGCCCACAGCAGCGAGGAGCAGCTCAAAAGCCTGCTCACGCCGGAGCAACTGGCGCTTTTTGAATCTCTGCGCAGCACACTCAAAAAATAAGTACACTCTTTTGCAGCCGGTCTTTGCGTATGTCCTTTGGTAACCTGTGCGTACGTCCAAACAGCCTGTGCGTATGTCCCCGGACGCCCTGCATACGCACACGGCTGCTGCGCGTATACCGCCGCGTTTATTTTCAGATGAATACGGCCGGACGGATTTTTGTCTGCAACAAGCGTTCTGCCTTTTGTACGCCAGCGCTAGCCGTCAAATTCACAATAAACCGTCCACAGGCTTTCATGATCTTCAATTTTAGTGACAACGCCGCGGGCGCTGGTAAGCCGGTCTTTGGCCGGAATGTTACCGGACATGGCGACTGCCGGATGTATCGTATAGTAATACATCGTGCCCTGAAGTGTTTTTAACACCGATTCCCGTACCTCCACTTCATCGCCCACCTTCACAAGTCCCGGACGTTCCATACGAAACTCAATTACACTCACCATTTTCACCCCGCTTTCATAGAAAGTCTTATATTACCCGAAACAGTATAGCACACTTTTTTTCAGGTTACAATGACCGGGCTGCGGCCGATGCCGCCGGTAACGGTCCAAGAGCTTATCTGTCGTTTTTTTATCACATATTTGCCCGGGAAATTTTATCGGCTTCAATTATAATAAAGATATAAAGTACAACACGATTGGGAGGTTTTATAATGACACTGGACAAAATTTTACAGGTTGG
>CASFBR010000129.1 GCA_949292795.1 uncultured Eubacteriales bacterium | reverse complement strand
CTGATATACCTTCGTATATCCAATACATCATTTATTGTTTGCATATTTATTATATAAAATGCCTGTAACGACAAAAACTGCTAGAATTTGTTATTTCCAACAGTTTTTTGTCGTTGTTTCTTTTTCTTTTCTGTTTTTTTGTTTTTTTGTCATTTCTACCGCAATCTTGTCACACACGATTTTTAAACGAAAATGGGTTCACCCCCAGTTTCTTTTTAAATAATGACGAAAAATAACTGACATTTTTATAACCAACGGCCTGGGCGACCTCGTAAACCTTCATATCTGTCTCCTGTAAAAGCCGGGCCGCTTTTTTCATTTTCTCGGATTCCACAAATGCCACAAAATTCTCTCCGGTTTCTTTTTTAAACAGCCTGCTTAAATAATCCGGGCTCAGATAAACATGCTCGGCCACTTCTGCCAGGGACAGCGGGCTTAAAATATGCTCCCGGATATAATCCATCGCCTGGCTGACACTTCTTGAATAACCATTTTTCCGTGCATTGGCAGACAGCTCCAGCTCAATGAGATAATCATTGACCGCCGCGCACATCGTATCAAAGGAACGCGCATCACGAATCCTGTGCCTGGCTTTTATAAAGGCATCCTGAAAATCTCTGCTGTCCGAATACCACTCCGAAGCTGCCATATACAGCAGGCTGGCCATATTTTCCTTCATCGTAACAATATCACCGGAACGCAAGGCAAATAATTCCTCCAACAGCCCCCCGAAAATAGCACTCAGGTTATCACACGGCCTGTAATTTTTTATTTTATTCTGATATTCCGAAAATATACCAAGAAGGCTTGTCATCTTATCCTCTGCCGGCGGATAAGTCGGATCGCTTTTATCGTCATAAAACCGCTGCGATAAATGAAACACTGCCTCCTTAATCGCAGCTGCTACATCCCCAATACCCGGATATACCCGGCTGACCCCAACATTAAATCCGTTACGCTGCACAATTTGCGCAGTAAATTCATAGACATCCGCAATCTGTTCAAGTGTACTGAGTTTTTGATAAAGATTACATAACAAAAGACTGATTTCCCTGTCATAAATCAGTCCTACGATCCGTCCGATATTTCTATTTCCCGGAAGTGCAATATCAAACCGCTCTCCGCCATTTTCGGGCCAGAAGGCAATCGCAAACAGCGCCCGGTCTTCAATAGAAATTGTATACTCTTCCAGCAGATCACGGGTAATAACCGTTTCTTTTTTAGCACAGACGACATCGCGTATAAATGCATTTTTCTTTAACGATGAAAATTCAAGATTTTCATCGGCAAGTTTTGTCCGCGTCTCAATACGGCAGCAGGCAAGCTCGATAAGCTCCCTTATTTTGTCGCGGTCGATTTCCGGCTTTAAAATATAATCCCGTACCCCGTATTTCAAGGCTCCGCGCACAAGCTCAAAATCTGAATGACTTGTCAATATAATGATCTCTGCCTGCCGGTTTTTCTGCCGTACATATTGGATATATTCCAGCCCGCTCATCACCGGCATCAGCATATCAACAAAAATGATTTCCGGCTTTTCGGATTCGTAAATTTCCACTGCCTCCTGTCCGTTGGCTGCGGTTAATATCTTTTCAAAATCGAATGCCATCTGACCGATGATATAGGCCATCCATTCCCGGATTGAAACTTCATCATCAATGATCAAAATTTTCACAGATCATCCCTCCATTCAGTCAATTCGTGGGATCGTTAATGTTACACGCGTACCGCAGATGCCATCACTGTCTAACACCATGCCATAATCCTCGCCAAAAATCATCTGTATCCGTTCCTTCACATTAACCAGACCAATCTTGTTAAAGCGGTTTTTCTGCCACTGCAATAGTTCCAGCTGGCGCAGGCGCTGCGGATCAATACCCTTACCGTCATCCTGAACACAAATCTGTATACCTTCCGGGATGCTGCTCACCTTAACGCAGATCTGTATGTCTTTTCCGTCATCCATGCCATGATAAATCGAATTTTCCACGACAGGCTGCAAAAGCATCCTTGGAATATAGCACTTTTCAAGTCCCGGTTCCAGTTCAAAGCATAAGTTAAGCTTTTGTTCATACCGAAACTGCAATAACTCTACAAAACGCTGTACCCACCGACATTCGTCGGCAATGAAAATCATCTCCTGAGATGAACTGATTCCCTCTTTTAAAAGGGGAATAAAAATATCCATCATGCTTACCGCATCGCTGCACCTTCCCATTTCCATCATACATTTCATAGAAAATAACGTATTATACAAAAAGTGGGGATTGATCTGCATCTGTAAAAAATCCAGCTCTGCCATGCGTTTTTTCTGCTCCTTTTCCTTCACCTCATCCATCAGCCGTCCAATGTCTACAACCATCTGATCAAAGGAGCGCTCCAACGCTTTTGTTTCATTCCATCCAAAGGCACTGTTACAGACTTTCACCAGGCCGTCCTTGACATGTTCCATCCTGCGGCACAGAATTTTAAGCGGATTACAAATCATCCTGGCCAGAAGATAGGAGAGGCTAAATGCCACAAAAAGGAAAAACACCGTCAGCCCCACAATAAATTCTGTCAGATTTCCCATAGGCGTCATCAATGTTTTAAGCGGTATTTCCTCCACGATCGTCCATCCGGTCATCTCATCATAAAAATTTGACAGAAGGTACTGCTGGCCTACTTTTTTGATGATACTGAAATCATTGGCATTAACAAGCTTATGAAAAGTTTCCATATTATAATAATTTAAACCGATCAAAGAAGGATCATTATGTGAAACGATCGTTCCCTGGGCATCGACGATATAAATGGAGTTATTACCATTGAGCGCAATTTTGTAGGTATCATATAAAATACGCTCCGGCACATTAATAAGTAAAATCCCGTCCCTTTCCTGATCCATTGGATCATAGTAAATGCGTGCCGCCGAAAATACAAAATGCTGACCGTTATTCAAATATGTATCATCATAGCTGCTGACCCAGCAGATCGCCCCCTGCGCTTTAGCAACATCCTTATACCAGAGTGCCTTGTCAATTCTTGAAAAATCATACTTAAGCTCCGGCTCTGAGCAGTAACCAAATCCATTTCCTGAACAAATAACTGTATAAATACCAAAATCCAGTTCTTTATATGCCGCTTCGTAATTTTGGATGGTCGAACGGATTTTTTCAATCTGTGCCGACTCCTGGATGGCGTTTTTTGGTGCATTTACAGCCTGAGCAATCACCGGATCATTATAAAACAGATTCGACAGCGTAAGCATACTGTTTTTAATCAGCTTTGCCCGGGCTCCAATTTGCGACAATACATCAATCCTCGCCATTCCAACCTCATTAACAATCATTTTTTGTGTCGCGTAAAGTGCTCCAAAACAAATTGCACCGACTACCAGACACATCAAAAGACTATACCCCAAAAAAATTCCCAAATGTATACTGATTTTTTTCCCCTTGAACATTTTTCTGGTCTGCATTGCGCTCCTCCATCAACAATACTCACCTTATCATTATACCAGTAATGCGCATGATTTAATATGCATTTTTTTCGTTTCCAAAATTTTCCTTTCTAAACTGATACAAAAGCGGCAGAAATATATGCTATTCTGCCGCTTTCATCAAAGCTTATTCTTCAATCACTTTTTCCCACTGTCTTGTCTGGGCCGATTTTTCCACAGCCGCACAGACCTGTTCAACTCTGCATCCTACGGAAAACTTTGTCGATGGCTGCTTTTGTTCCACGATCGCCCGGATAAAATCATACATTTCGATTGTTTTAAGTTCACCGTAGCCAATATTCATTCCCGGAATATTCCACGTCGCTTCCCCGTAAAAATGAGCCGGACCAGTATAAATCGTCTTAAATCCCCGGCGGTCATCCGGGTCATTCGCCCAGCATACCTGAAGCTCGTTCAGCCGTTCATAGTTAAAGTAAATACTTCCCAGCGTTCCGTGAAGCTCAACTGTAATAAAATTATTGCGTCCCCATGCATTGCGCGTCGCTTCAATGCTTCCGACAGCTCCGCTCTTAAATTTTACAAGGAAGGAATCTTCGTCATCCACATCTACCGGAGCCTTTGGAACATCGTCACCCAGCTTTACCGTGCCAAGCAGATCAACGCCGCCCTCCTGAACCGGCCTTTCCTTAATATATGTGCGCATCATTGATACGACCTCATCAATATCACCTGCCAGATATTGAGCAATATCAATGACATGAGAGGCAATATCTCCAAGAGTGCCCGCTCCGGCAATCGCTTTCTGAAATCTCCAGGACAGCGGTGATGACGGGTCGGCACACCAGCTTTGAAGATAAGTACAACGTACATTCAAAATTTTTCCCAATGAGCCTTCATCAATAAACTTCTTGGCCAGTACCAGCGCCGGAACTCTGCGGTACTGATAGGCGTTCATACTGATAATCCCCTTTTCTTCTGCAGCCTTTGCCGCTTTAGCCATACGAATAGCATCCTCAAGTGTAGAAGCAATAGGTTTTTCGCAAATTACATGCTTTCCCGCTTCCAAAGCTGCAATGGCAATTTCTGCGTGGGCGTTATTCGGCGTACAAACACTGACGACATCAATATCCGGATCATTGATAATGTCCATATAATTATCCGTCCACTTTTCAAAACCAAACCGCTCTTTTGCATCCGCTGCGATTGCCGGATCAATATCACAGATCGTTTTCATTACCGGGATTGCCGGTGCAGGCCAGAATAATTTAGGCATATTTGAATATCCGACAACATGTGCTTTCCCCATAAAACCAGCACCCACAAGACCTACATTCAGTTTTCTCATAAAATAACCTCTCCTTTTTAAAGCCGCTGCCATGCAGCGGGATATTTGACCTGTTTTTCCAATATAAAACTTCAGAATCAATCGTACACTTCTAAATCAAAACAACTTCCCCTTCAAATAGCGATAAGATGTCTCACATGCTTCCACCGGACTTCCACTGTAACCATCGATTTCCACAAGCCAGTCCCCATCATATCCCTGAGCTTTCAAAAAATCAATGATTGCTTCCAAATCAATCGTCCCCTTTCCCAAAGGTACAAAAGCTTTGGACGCGCTTAAATCTTTTAAATGTACATAATGGATGCGTGAATAATATTGACGAATAAGCGCAAGCGCATCCCCTCCTCCGGCAACAAGGTGTGCAATATCCGGACAAAAATCAATATCACTCAATGAAAACAGCCGGTGAATCTGCTCCGGGCTTTGGGCAAGAGAACCAAGATGCGGATGGTAGCTCGGACGCATACCATATTTTTTGACAATTTTTGATGCCTGTTCAAGACCATAGGCCAGCTTTTCATAGTCCCCTTCCTGAATGCCGGCCCCGCGGACTGCTCCACCTCCAAAAACGATATGGCGCACCTTAAGTGCCTGGGCCGTTTTGCAAACCCGTTCTACTTTAAACAATTCATCATCTAATGCGTCACTGTAAATAAAATGGCATCCAATGTACACTCCAAGAATATCCACCCCAAAATTTTCACATAGTGATAAAAGCTTTTGTGGATTTTCCTCGTAAGCAAGTATGTTCCCCTCAAACATCTCAATCGCTTTAAAACCGGTATCGGCAATCGTTTTAATCGCCTGAGCGTCATCCATCATTGTCAGATAGCCAACGTCCTTCATGCTCGTCACACCGCCTCCAAGTCCCACCAGCGGCCCAAAAGCATTCGTCATATACCCCAGCATAAAACCTCCTCCTTTTTCTATATTTGCGCAAATTTTCTTTACATCTCTAATATAGCATATTTTTTCTCAAAGTCAAGACATTCTAAAAACAAATTTTCTTTTCGCCATTTTTACTGATTTTTTAGTTTAAAAATTAGTATTAATATATAATTATCGTCTATTTATCCTTTTTTCTGTATTTTAAACAGTTGTTTTTTTCATTTCGACCAGATTTTTGCCAAGGATTACTGTTTTTTATTTTTTATCATTCGCATGAAATTTGCGCAAATTTATTTATGTATTTTCTCCCGTACAGTCTCCTGCTCCACCGCGGTGCAATCCGAGATACGCTTTTTAATTTACAGGAACGCTAAGCTTTTTTATTGCACAGAAACGCCGTTTCCTATGCAAGAACAACGAGTTCCGCTTGCGGAACTTAAGCGCCAAGCGCGGTCGCTTCAGCGACAATTTTCTTATCGCGCGCGTGCGCATCTTAAGCGAAGCTTTTTTTATTGCATAGGAACGCAATTTCCTATGCAATAAAAAAGTCTCTGAATGTCTGTGCTTTCTGCACGTTCATTTAGAGACTCTTTCTAATATACACTGTTTAATTTATGTTATTTAATATACACGATTTATTTCACCTTTTCCCAGTCCGCAATAAGCGCATCCATCCAGCGGTCATTTTCTTCATCAATCATTTTAGCCTCGGGATGTGCATCGTACCACTTCAGCGAACGGGACAGTCCCTCGCGCAATGTAATATGCGGCGCATACTCCGGAACAAAGCGGCGGATTTTGGAATTGTCAAACACACCGTTTTCTGACATATCGCCATAAATATTTTGCGCAATTTCAGGATCACGTTTTTTAATAAATTCTGTGGGAATGTGAACAATATTGACCTTCCGGTTCAGCAGCCAGCCATAAGTTTCCATGATCTCGTTCCATGTAAGCGGCATCTCATTGGTAATATGAAAGGCATGTCCGATGGCGGCAATGTTTCCGGCAAGTCCGCAGATACCAACCGCAATATCATCGCTGTGGGTCACCGTCCACAGTGAGCGGCCTGTATCATGAACGACAACCGGACGGCCATCAAGGATTCTCTGAGCCAGCGTCCAGTGCGGTACCTGCCAGCCCATGAGCGGGCCGACAACAAGCTTTGTCTCACCATAGGTGTGCGACGGCCGCACAATGGTCACCGGGAAATCATCCTCGCGGTAGCGCTCAAGAAAATAGAACTCGCAGGCCATCTTGTTGCGGGCATACTCGCTGTAAGGATTTTTAAGAGGTACATCCTCCGTCACCGGCGTTGTAAAGCATGGTTTCTGATAGACTGTACAGGAGCTTATAAAAATAAACTGGCGTACCCGTCCGTTAAAGACCTCAAAATCTCTTTTTGCATCATCCATTGTAAAGCAGATAAAATCCATCGCCACGTCAATATCCAGACCGCGCACCGCATCCGCCAGAGCGCTGCCGCTTCGGACATCACAGGCAATATGACGTGCACCAAGGGCCTCCAGAGCTGCATCCCCGCTGCGGTTTACGATTGTCACCTCATGGCCGCGGGACAGTGCCAGACGCACAACCGATGTACTGATATTTCCACTGCCTCCAATACATAAAATCTTCATTACGTTATCCTCCTCCAAAAATTATCACCGTTTTCCATATCCGTTTCCGGTTTCCGGCCGCCGGCGACGTTTCCATCACGCACTGCTTCGACCGGCCGGCGACGTTTCCATCACATACCGCTTCGATCGGCCGGCGACGCTTCCATCACGCACTTCTTCGACCGGTCGGCGACGCTTCCATCACACACTTCTTCGACCGGTCGGCGACGCTTCCATCATACACCGCTTCGGCCGCCGGCGACGTTTCCATCGAACACTGCTCCCGGCCGGCGACGCTTCCATCGCACACCGCTTCGACCGCCGGTGACGGTTCCATCACACACCACTTCAGCCACCGGCGGCGCTTAATCACACGCACTGCTTAATCAAGCTCCGCACGTCCTGTTGCCAGCTCGTAATAGCGGCCGCGCAGAGCCAGCAGCTCTTCATGACTGCCGCGCTCAATAATCTCCCCGTGTTCAAGCACCATGATCGCATCGGCATTACGCACAGTGGAGAGCCGGTGAGCGATAACAAAGGTTGTCCGCCCCTTCATCAGTTCATCCATTCCCTGATCGATCTGGCGCTCTGTACGGGTATCCACAGAGCTTGTAGCTTCGTCCAGAATTAAGATCGGCGCCTTTGACACCGATGCCCGGGCAATATTTAAAAGCTGACGCTGCCCCTGGCTTAAATTGGAACCATCGCCTTCAAGTACTGTATCGTAGCCGTTTGGCAGATGCCGGATAAAGCTGTCCGCATTGGCAATCTTCGCAGCTGCGATCACTTCCTCATCCGTGGCATCCAGCCGGCCATAGCGGATATTTTCCATAACTGTTCCCGTAAACAAATGCGTATCCTGAAGAACCATGGCAATATTTTGCCGCAGGCAGCTCTTTGCAAGCTTTCCAAGCGGTATGCCGTCAATCGTAATCTCGCCCTCAGAAATATCATAAAACCGGGTAAGCAGATTGGTGATGGTCGTTTTTCCGGCGCCGGTAGAGCCAACAAAAGCAATCTTTTGCCCCGGCTTTGCATACAGCGAAATATGCTTTAGGATCACCTTGTCCGGATTGTAGCCAAAGCTGACATCCTTAAGCACCACATCGCCCCGGATATGCTCCGGGCTGACGGCATCCGGCGCATCCTCAGGCTCCGGCGGCGTATCCAGCACGGCAAATACGCGCTCAGCTCCGGCCAGGGCCGATAAGATCACGCTCATCTGGTTTGACAGCTCGTTAATAGGCCGGCCAAACTGACGGGAATAATTGATCGATACAGCCAGACCGCCGATGTCAAAGCCGTGTGCGATACACAGATAAGCGCCAAGAACCGTATTGAGCGCATAGTTGATGCTGTTGAGGTTCACATTGACCGGCATAACGATACCCGACAAAAACTGAGCCTTGATCTGCTTATCCCGAAGATCGATGTTAAGCGCCCCAAACTCCTTCCGGGCTGTATCTTCATGATTAAATACTTTGACAACCTTCTGTCCGGAAATGATTTCCTCAATATAACCGTTGGCATCTGCCAGCGCTGCCTGCTGCGACTTAAAATATTTCTGGCTCCGCTTTAAAATACCGGTCGATGCCTTCATCATAACCGGCAGCATAATGATCGTCACCAGTGTCAGCCAGATATTCGTGTAAATCATCAGTGCCAGCGTCCCCACAAAAGAGATCACGGATGACATTAATACGGTAATACTATTATCTAACATATTGCCGATATTATCAATATCATTTGCAAAACGGCTCATAACTTCTCCGGTCGTATGACTATCATAATAGCGCACCGGAAGCTTTTGCAAATGATTAAACAGGTCCTTGCGCATCGTATACAGCACGGTCTGAGATATTTTTACCATGATCTGCTTCTGGTAAAAGGTTGCCGCCACACAGAGCGCATAAATGCATCCCATCATAATAAGGTTACGGATGAGCACACCTACGCCGTCTCCATCTACAACACTGTTTAAAATCGGACGGATCATATAAGAACCCGCCAGTGTTGTTACTGAGCTGATCAAAACGCAGATAAATACGAGTACCAGCCGGACCTTGTATATTTCCAGATAACGGATAATCCGCTTCATCGTCGCCTTTGTATCTTTAGGCTTTTGCTGTACCTGCTGTCTTCTTCCTCCTGGCATTACGCACTCACCTCCCGATCCTTCTGCGAATAATAAATCTCCTGATATTCGCGGCTGTTTTTCAGAAGCTGCTCGTGATTGCCCATAGCGACAATCTGTCCGCCGTCGATAATGATAATCTTATCTGCCTCCATTACCGAGGTAATGCGCTGGGCAATAATAATTTTTGTCGCATCCTTTAAGGTCGTTGAAAAGGCTTCACGGATTTTTGCCTCTGTCGCTGTATCTACGGCACTTGTACTGTCGTCAAGAATCAGTATTTTCGGCTTCTTCAGCAGCGCCCTGGCAATACAAAGCCTCTGCTTTTGTCCGCCCGAAACATTCACACCGCCCTGAGACAGATAAGTATCATAGCCCTTTTGCATTCCCATAATAAAATCATGGGCCTGGGCAGCCTTCGCAGCAGCAATTACCTGCTCATCCGTTGCATTTTCATCGCCCCACTTCAGATTGTCCCGGATTGTTCCCGTAAACAGGACATTTTTTTGCAGGACCATACTCACCGCATCTCTTAAATGCTCCACAGTATAGTCTTTTACATTGCGCCCGTCTACTAAAATCTCTCCGCCGGTCACGTCATACAGCCGCGGGATAAGCTGAACAAGCGTCGTTTTCGCGGAGCCGGTCGCGCCGATGATTGCCGCCGTCTGCCCGGATTCAATCGTAAAGCTGATATTTTTCAGCACATCCTCTGAGGCTTTGCGGTAACGGAAGCTGACATTTTTAAACTCAATCCGGCCGCTTGAAACCTGATAATTATTGGCAATCGATTCCGGTGAGCTTTTCAGATCGATTTCCTCATTAAACACGGCCAATATACGCCGCGCGGAAATGACTGCACGGGAACCCATGATAAACACCATTGACATCATCATCAGGGACATCAAAATCTGGAATGTATAGGTGATAAACGCCATGAGATTTGCAACCTCAAGCTGTCCGGCAAGAATTTTATTTCCGCCCAGCCAGACGACTGCGATAGTCGTTACATTCATAACAAGCGTCATGATCGGCATATCCATGACTACAAGACGGATTGCTCCCCACGCTGCTTTATATAACAGGCTGTTTGATTTCTCAAACTTCTCCTTTTCAAATTCTTCCCGCACAAACGACTTAACGACACGGACATTCGTGGCATTTTCCTCTACGTTATTGTTCAGCCGGTCAAACATACTCTGAAGCCGGTCAAACCGCGGAAACGCATTTTTCATAATAAGTCCGAGGGCCACCGCAAGCACCGGAATTGAGATCAAAAAGACCATCGCCAGCTCCGGGTCCAGGCTGATCGCCATAAAAACAGCGCCAATCAGCATAAGCGGAGCTCTCAGGGCCATACGAAGCCCCATCATCGTTACATTTTGCACCTGGGTAATATCATTGGTAAGACGGGTCACTAAAGACCCGGTACTAAACGTATCAATATTGGCAAATGAAAACTGCTGGACTTTATCAAAAAGCCCCTGGCGCAGATTCGCTCCGAGGCCTGTGGATGCCCTGGCACTGCAATATGCTCCGCCAATGGACGTCACCATCGCAAATACTGCCACCAGCACCATCACACCGCCCATTCCGATAATAAATGGGATGTCCTCATTCATAATACCCTTTGAGACGATCACCGACATGAGCATCGGCAGCACGACCTCTGCCAGCGTATCGGCCATCGTAAGAATCGGAGCCAGCAGGAAAAACTTCCCGTAGGCCCGCCCGTACTGAATAAATTTTCGCATAAAAATCCCCCCTGAATACAAAAACGCTGCTTCCTGTTAAAATGAAACCGCCTGGTTCCTGTTTTACTGACTGTGCCGCCCTGCCGACTGTACCGCCCTACTGACTGTGCCGGCCATCTCTCCCGCCGTCATCGGGAGCCAGCTGCTCCAGATTGCTCTGGATGCGTTCATAAAATGCCCTAAGCTGTTTCAATTCTTCCAGCGAAAAGCCGAAAAACATCTGTACATCCACATCGGTAAACTGCTTCCATGTACGCCCCAGTAAAGCCCTTCCCTCCGGTGTGGTATTTAAAATGTTCATGCGGTTATCGTTTTCATCCATTCTGCGGCTGATATACCCCATCTTCTCCAGCTTTTTTGCCGTTACAGCAATGGACGGCGGCGAAATTTCCAGCTGCCCGGCCAGCTCACGCTGGGAAATCCCTTCATGGTGATACACATATCCAAGCATCTTCAGCTGGCTTTTATAGATTCCCTGATCTGCTGTCACATGATCCAGAGCCGCCCCGTGAATCCGCCATACATGGCGGAACAGATGCATCAGCACATCTAAAACCTGATCATATCCTTCATTTGAAGGTTCCGGCACAGATGTTTTATCCTCCTGTGACATTCACAGCACCTCCTTATTATGAAAGCCCGAAACGTTCGGCCTTTATACATTATGTCACTAACTATTAACTACTTAATTATTATATAACAAAATAATCGGAGATACAAGAGCCATCCCCGATTATTTTCGTACCTATTCAGCCATGCGGCCCGAACTGCAAAAAGCCCTGCAAGTTTACTTGCCAAGGCGAACTTGCGGTTCGGGTCATACGGCGCTTAGCCGTGATCGAGCGTTTAGCCGCGCAAGCGGCGAGTAGCTGCCCTGGCAGCGCAAACGCGAGATGCATGGCTGAATAGTTATCCCACCTGCCATGCGGCCCGAACTGCAAAAAGCCCTGCAAGCTTACTTGCTGCAAACCTTTTTATGAAAGTAAAAAGTCTGTCAGTTCCCCGACACTGTCTGCCACTGCCAGTGCACCGGCATTCGTCAGTTCTTCACGCCCGCCATAGCCAAAAGCCACACCGATGCACGCAAGCCCTGACTTCAACGCCCCGGCTACATCATGCCAGCGGTCGCCGACCATCACCACATCGTCCCGGTCAGATACTTTCAGCCCCAAAAGTGCCGCCTCGATCACTTCACTTTTATCTGTACGGCGTCCGTCCAAAAAGCTTCCGGCAACATAATCAAAATACTGGCGGATATGAAAATGTTCCAAAATCCGCTCCACAAAAACTTCCGGCTTTGAAGAAGCTACCCCCAGCTTCCGTCCATCCGCCTTCAGGGCTGCCAGCATTTGCGCAATCCCGTCATAAAGTGTATTTTCAAAAATCCCGATGTCTGTAAAACGCTCCCGGTATTTTTCCACAGCCGCATTTGCAGATGCATCATCAAAGCCATAAAAATCCATAAAAGATTCTTTCAGAGGCGGCCCGATAAACTTTTTAAGCTTCTCCTGCGGTTCCCCCGGAAAGCCAAACGCCTCCAGCGCATATTGTACACATTTTGTAATACCCTCATAAGGGTCTGTCAGCGTCCCGTCCAGATCAAACAAGATATATGTCCATTTTTTCATGAAAATCTCCTGTATCCGAAACACCTACATAAGAAAGGCTGCCACGTCACAGCGGTACAGCTTACACGGCATATCCCTCGGCGGCTCCTGGGGTGTCAGTTTTCCTTCAGCTAAAGCGTTTGCGCCTTCAATCAGTCCGGGGATGATCTGCGGTGTCAGCGGACATGTGCTGTGAGAAGGCCAGATCACATCAAAATCTGAGGACATTTTATACATCTTATCCAAAGATGCACGAAATGCCGGAAGGTTCCGTCCCTGTCCAAACATATAAATATCTCCGTCCTGGATCGTATCGCCGCTGATGAGCATCCGCTTATCCCGCTCCAGCAGCATAATACTTCCCGGAGTATGTCCGGGTGTGAGGATAACTTCAAATTTCCAGTAACCAAGATCGATCACATCACCCTCCCACAGCGGCAGCAGCTCAGGCTCATGGTCGTCCCCGGCAATGGGCTTCTTTCCATGAAAAACATAGTAATCCATCTCTGCCGGATGCATATAAATTTTATCAAAATCATTATTGCATCCGGTATGATCGCCGTCCGTATGTGTATTTACTACAAATACAGGCAGCGGCGTCAGCTCAGATGTCCACTGCTTTAAAGGCAGCGTTCCAAATCCGGTATCAATAAGCATTGCCCTGTCTGTGCCCTCAAACAAAAAGGAACGCACGCCATCCTCTTCCAGGCGCCAGAAGTGCTCCTCTACCTTGATGATCTCTTTTGCCATAATATACGCCTCCTGTTTTCAAATGCCCGCAGCCATCACTGGCCATCGGTATAAATTGCAGCATTTATTGCTTTTTTATTAGTATATCACACTCTTAGCCTCAGAGGCTATTCAAAAAAGGAAACCCCGGCGCAAAGCCGCGGCGCTGATATACAGCGCGCGATCTTGAGCCGGGGTTTTATACCGCAGCAATATGATTTCACTGAGCGTTTTTATTTTACTCAGTGTTTTTATTTACTGAGCGTTTTTGTTTGCTTTATAAGCCTTGATGGCTTCGGTAAGCTTCGGAACGATCTTATTTAAATCGCCTACAAGACCATAATCTGCCACTTCAAAAATTGGTGCAGTTTCATCCTTATTGATGGCGATGATCACATCGGACTCTTCCATACCGGCAACATGCTGGATCGCGCCGGAAATACCGATTGCAAAGTAAATCTGAGGACGAACGGTCTTACCGGTCTGTCCAACCTGAAGGTCCTTCGGTTTCCAGCCGTTATCAACAACTGCACGGGAGCAGCTCACTTCGCCGCCGACAGCTTCCGCCAGGTCTTCAAGAATCTTGAAGTTTTCAGGGCTTCCCACACCGCGGCCGCCGGATACAAGAATTTTGGCATCCATAATATCTACGGTGTCTGTCACAGACTTCACAACGTCAAGGATTTCAACATAATTTCTGTTTGGTGTAAATCCCGGGTTAAATTCAATAATCTCAGCCTTAGCGCCCTTTACAGGTGTGATGCGCTGCATAACGCCGGGGCGTACCGTAGCCATCTGAGGACGGTTATCTGGGCATGCGATCGTAGCAATCGTGTTGCCGCCGAAAGCCGGACGGGTCATTAAAAGCTGATTGTGCTTCTGATTCGGGCCCGGATTTAACGGGAAATCACCGATCTCAAGCTTTGTACAGTCTGCGGTCAGACCAGTAGCCACACGCGCAGAAACTCTCGGGCCCAGGTCACGTCCGATGGCAGTTGCGCCAACGAGCATGATCTCCGGCTTAAACTCATTGATCACAGAAGCAAGCGCATGTGTGTATGGCTCTGTTCTGTAAACCTTTAATTCAGGATCATCAACGACGATCACGCGGTCTGCACCGTACTCAGCCAGTGCATCACACAGATTCTTTACATCGGAACCGACAAGAACTGCGGTTACGTTTGTATTCAGATCGGCGGCCAGGTCTTTGGCTTTGCCAAGTAATTCAAATGAAATTCCGGATAATTCATTATCTACCTGCTGAGCGTAGATAAATACGCCTTTGTATTCTTCTAAATTCATGCTATTCACCACTTTTCCTTTTCATTAAATGAGATGTTTTTC
>CASFBR010000128.1 GCA_949292795.1 uncultured Eubacteriales bacterium | reverse complement strand
GGTAGAAAATGAAGTACTCAATGTGGATGATGTGATTGAAACAGCAAATCATTTCCGCTGTATTGATTTGATTATTGATCATGCAAAATCTGCTTTGACTGAGAAGCTTATTAAGGAGCTTCACCAGACATTAAAAAGCGGAACCAGCGATTTCAGAAAAGATTGGTTTGCAGTGGGAGATTATAAAAAATTGCCCAATGAGGTTGGGGGTATGGAAACAGCCCTTCCGGAAGTAGTTGCCGATAAGATGAAAGCGCTGCTGAAGGAATATAACGCTAAAGAAGAGAAAACCTTTGATGATATTCTGGATTTCCATGTAAAGTTTGAAAGAATACACCCGTTTCAGGATGGAAACGGACGTGTCGGCAGATTGATTATGTTTAAGGAGTGTCTGAAATATAATATTGTTCCGTTTATTATTGAGGACAATCTGAAACTGTTTTATTACCGTGGATTGAAAGAATGGGATAATGAAAAAGGGTATTTAACAGATACCTGCCTGACAGCGCAGGATAAGTATAAAGCGTATTTGGATTATTTCAGGATTAAGTATTAGGATTATTTTAATAACAGCAAAAGGCTATTCGGACGTGTCAAATTTATTTTAGAAATTTTTTAAAAGGCAAAAAAGAAGATTAAAGTTTTGAAAATGAACGCTTAAAGATATAGAAAGACAAATTATGAATATCGACTATATAATGGATTTTCATTGATGTACTACTTATCCAACTGAAGAAACAACGTGATATATTTAAACTTTTTCATACAGTAAGTATGAGTCATTACAATTGTGTATTACAGTGCGATTTATCAAGGAGAAATTTTGTATAGTATCTATGAATACTTTAATTTGCATTCACTTGATGAGTTCAGAGGCTATTTTCCCGTGTTAACGATGAGATTGTGAGCCAAGAGGATAGGCTTATTGTTTAGAATCTTTCAAGTTTAAGCGGGTGTTTGAGTTTCGCGTAGACAATTGGTAAAAAAGAGTGGAAATGCTAGGATACGTTTATGGGATGATTGTGGATGTTGATAATAAGGGCGTCCAACTTTTCGTCCGCACGCCCGAAAAAAGGGTGGAATTTAGTTTTGCAATCGAGGATTGGAAGAATCGTATGACAATTTCTGAATTAGGAATTGAATTTAGCAGAAAATGTGATAAAATAATAGGAGAAGTGGCCGCAGGTTTTATGCAGCATGTCGCTTATAAAGTATTTAGGAGGATAAAACGATGAAATTAGGTTTAGTAAGTGCCATTTTAGAGGACCTGACATTTGAAGAAATGATCGACTTTCTTGCTGAAAATGGTTTTCAGTGCGTGGAAGTTGCATGCTGGCCCAAAGGAAAGGCTGTCCGCAGATATGCCGGGGTAACACATATTAACGTAGATGAGCTCACCGATGAAAAGGTTGCATATATTAAGAAATATGTAGCTGACAGAGGTATTGAGATTTCTTCCCTTGCCTACTATCCGAATACAATGGACCCGGATCTGGAAAAGAGAGCCATCTATGTGGAGCATCTTAAAAAGCTGATTGTTGCATCCGCGAAGCTTGGCGTAAACATGGTAACAACATTTATCGGCCGTGTTCCAAATAAGACTGTCGCTGAAAACCTTGAGATCATGAAGGAAGTATGGCCTCCGATTCTTAAGCTTGCTGAAGAGCAGGGCGTAAAGATCGGTATCGAAAACTGCCCGATGCTCTTTACTGATGATGAGTGGCCAGGCGGACAGAATATTATGACAACACCTGCAAACTGGAGAAAGGTTTTTGAAATCCTTGACAGCCCAAATCTTGGAATTAATTATGACCCATCTCATTTTGTATGGCAGCAGATCGACTACATCCGTCCGATCTATGAATTTAAGGATAAGATTTTCCATGTACATTACAAAGACATTAAGGTTTATAAGGATAAGCTTGCGGATGTGGGCATCATGGCAACACCGCTGCAGTTTATGTCTCCAAAGCTTCCGGGTCTTGGCGATGTTGACTGGGGCAAATATGTGTCCGCTCTGACAGACATCGGTTATGACGGATATACCTGCATCGAGGTTGAAGATAAAGCCTTTGAAGGCAGCCTTGAGGATATGAAAAAATCCATTATCTTAAGCAAGAGATACCTTGAGCAGTTTGTAATTTAATTCATCCAAAACTCCCGGGACCAGCCCTCCCGGGAGTTTTACTGTGAGCACTAAGCGCACGGACCGCGGCGAAGTGCGCTTGCTGCCGGGAAAAATTTCAGAAAGGAGCCACTGTCTGTGAAAAAACTGATAAAGCTTTTACTGAGCCGCCTTTTTATTGTGGGAATACTGATCGTACTTCAGATTGTGTGGCTCCTTATTGTATTTATGCGCCTAAGCAATTATTCAGTAATCATCCGTATTGCCTTTATGGTATTAAGTATCCTTGTGGCCCTGTGGATTATCAACAAAAGGGATAATCCGGCCTATAAGCTGGCGTGGATGCTGCCGATCCTGCTTTTGCCGCTGCTTGGCGGTCTGCTGTATCTGTTTATGGGCAATAAAAATCCAAGCCGCGGGATGCGCAGGCGTCTGGAGCGCTCCAAGGCGCGTATATGGCCGCTTGTTCATCAGGATGAGCATGTGATCGAAAATATGACAAAAATGAATGTCAATGCCGCAGGGCAGGTAAAATATCTGCGCCGGTGCGGTTTTCCTGTATACCAAAATTCCACGGCGACCTATTTTGCCACTGGTGAAGAATGCTATCCGGTCATGCTTAAGGAGCTGAAAGCAGCCAGACATTATATTTTTATGGAATATTTCATTGTAGCTGACGGCGTGATGTGGCAGGGGATCCTCGATATTTTAAAGGAAAAGGTCCGTGAAGGGCTGGATGTGCGTTTTATTTATGACGATGTCGGCTGCGTCAGCCTTCTGCCATATCATTATTACAAAGAAATGGAGGCGGCCGGGATCAAATGTATGGCCTTTAATCCGTTTATCCCGCTGTTTTCTTTTGTCATGAATAACCGGGATCACCGGAAAATCCTTGTGATTGACGGGCATACGGCATTTTCCGGAGGTATCAATCTTGCCGATGAATATATCAACCGTATTGAGCGCTTCGGTTACTGGAAGGATACCGCTATTATGCTCCGCGGCGAGGCAGTGTGGAATTTTACAGCCATGTTTTTGCAGACATGGAACGCTTTTTATCCAAAAGCCGATACGGATTATTCTGTTTACAAGCCGGATGTCCATATTCAAAAGAGCTATGCTGACGGTTTTATCCAGCCGTACGGTGATTCGCCGCTGGACGAGGAGATTGTCGGGGAAAGTACTTATTTAAATATTATCAATCAGGCCAGCCGGTATGTTTATATTTTCACGCCGTATCTGATTATTGATAATGAAATGATGACGGCACTGTGCCTGGCTGCAAAGCGCGGCGTGGACGTGCGGATCGTCACACCGGGAATCCCGGATAAAAAGATGATCTTTTTACTGACACAGTCCTATTATGAGCAGCTGCTGGAAAACGGCGTGCGCATTTATGAATATACGCCGGGGTTTATCCATGCCAAATGCTTTGTCGCGGACGATGTGATCGCTACGGTAGGTACGATCAATCTGGATTTTCGCAGCCTGTACCTGCATTTTGAATGTGGCGTCTATATGTACCGTACAAAGGCTGTGCTGGATGTAAAAAAGGACGCTCTGGATACGATCAGGGTCAGCCGGGAGATCATGCTGGCCGATACGCGCAGCGGATTTTTTAAAGGCCTGTTCCAGGCAGTACTCAGAGTCTTTGCGCCATTGCTGTAATATATAAACGATACAGAGATTTATCCGGATGTATAAGCTGGCATAGCGTGGGAAAGGAGATTATAGAAGATGTATGAAGCACTAACCGTCCAAAAGCTTTATGATCTGTCGCAGACCATAGCTGCCGGACTTTTTGAAAATGTTACTTATCCATGGGAGGTACTGCCCAAAATCGGAGCTTTTATCCGGGCGCTTGGAGCGTCGCTGCCCAAAAGCGATTATGAGAAGGCCGGAGAGGATGTCTGGATTGCCAGGGATGCTCATGTATATCCTTCGGCTCTGATTAATGGGCCTGCGATTATTGGGAAAGGTGCTGAAGTGCGCCACTGCGCATTTATACGGGGCAATGCCATTGTCGGAGAGGGCGCTGTGGTTGGCAATTCTACGGAGCTTAAAAATGTAGTTCTGTTTAATAAAGTTCAGGTACCGCACTATAATTATGTCGGCGATTCCATTCTTGGCTATAAGGCCCATATGGGCGCCGGCTCCATTACTTCCAATGTCAAGTCAGACAAAACGCTGGTGGATGTTGTTGTGGGGCAGGAGCGTATTCATACAGGCCTTAAAAAGTTCGGCGCGATGCTTGGCGATCATGTGGAGGTGGGATGCAATACGGTGTTAAATCCCGGAACCGTGATCGGACGCAGCACAAACATTTATCCGGTATCGATGGTTCGCGGCTTCATCCCGGAAAACAGCATTTATAAAAAACAGGGTGAGGTGGCGCATAAGCAGCCTCAGGAAAGGGCTTAACGATGAAAAAAATATCTTCCGCACACTGGCTGCTGCTGGTCATTGCCGGTGTCCAGCTGTTGATCAGTCTCGGTTTGCTGGCGCTGTCCTGGCTTGGCGCAGATATATTTATTCCGATCTGGATACAGCTTTTGCTTTCTCCGGTATCCATGGCCATTCCCTTTGGCATTTACTGTGCAGTGACGCGGAGCAATCCTTTAAAGCTGATCCGCTTTAAAAAATTTCACTGGTTCAGTATTATTCTGGCCATTCTTGTTATGGTGTTTTCCTATCCGGTTATCATTGTCCTGAATTTGATTTCCATGCTGTTTGTGGAAAATGCCATGTCCAGCGTGATGTCATCGGTAATGACGCTGGGGCTTCCCCTGGCTGTGCTTTTAATGGCTGTCGTGCCGGCCATTTTTGAGGAAACGATTTTTCGTGGATGCCTTTATAATACTTACAGCCGGCGCCGTCCGCTGGCCGGGATTTTTTTGAGCGCGCTTTTGTTTGGACTGATGCATATGAATTTCAATCAGATGCCCTATGCGTTTTTCCTTGGAATCATCCTTGCGCTGATGCTTGAAGCTACGGATTCGATCGTAATTCCGATGATTATGCATTTTTCTTTAAACTGTTTTTCAACGGTGCTCAGCTTTTCCTCGTCAGCGGCGCTTGACACGGCGTCGGTATCTGGCGGGTCACTGATGGATATGCTTTATCAAACCTATCGCGAGACATTAAACAGTCAGGGAATGACCGATGGAATGAGCGAAGCTCAGATTAACGCCATGGTTGATGGTATCGTGCCGGTAGCGCTTGGGATTATAATTGCCATTCTTACAGTTATTGCACTGATCGCCCTTGTCATTGTCCTCGCACTGATTTATGCCACCTTTGCCATTAACAAAAGACGGCCGAAGGAAATACTTCTGAAAAAGTATGAAGAGACACAGTGGGTGGAAGGCATCGGAAGAAAGCTGCGCAAAAACCGGATGATCGATGTGCCTGTGATCCTATTTATGATCTACGCTCTGATCCAGTGCTTTTTGAGCGCCTTGCTCTGAAAACGTTCTGTGATGTCCGTGTTTATTGTAGAATTTGTCAAATGAAAAAAGATTTTTTGTCTATATCCTATAAAGGTTGCTAATTTCGTCAAAAAAAGTGAAAAACTACTGGACGAACCCGAAAAAAAGTGAGAAAATAAGCACAGGTATGATGATATTTTAACAATCATACGCCTGTGTAAGGCAATATTTCATATTTTGAAAGGAGTCTCAAAATGATTTATTCACATGAAGTAGAAATGATGTGTCCTGTGGCTCAGGGTGTGAACCATGGCGCTGCACCGATTCCCGAAGAAGCAAAATGGGTAAAAGCAAAAGAGATTAAAGATATTTCCGGTTTAACACATGGTGTGGGCTGGTGTGCACCTCAGCAGGGTACCTGCAAGCTGACACTGAATGTTAAGGAAGGTATTATCCAGGAAGCGCTTGTGGAGACCATCGGATGTTCCGGTATGACACATTCTGCCGCAATGGCTTCTGAGATTCTTCCCGGAAGAACACTTCTTGAAGCGCTGAACACAGACCTTGTATGTGATGCGATCAACACAGCGATGAGAGAGCTGTTTTTACAGATCGTATACGGACGTTCCCAGTCTGCATTCTCCGAGGACGGACTTCCGGTCGGCGCCGGCCTTGAAGACCTTGGAAAGGGACTTCGTTCTCAGGTAGGTACAATGTACGGCACATTAAAGAAAGGCCCGCGCTACCTTGAAATGGCTGAAGGCTATGTAACCGGTATCGCTTTAAACGAGGACGATGAGATTATCGGATACCAGTATATCAGCTTCGGCAAGATGATGGATTTCATTAAAAACGGTGACGATGCCAATACAGCTCTTGAAAAAGCCAGAGGTCAGTACGGCCGCGTAGATGACGCTGTTAAGATTATTGACCCAAGAAAAGAATGATCGTTCGGAGGTAGAGGAAATGGCTTTATTTGAATCATATGAAAGAAGAATTGACAAGATCAATGCAGTATTAAACAGCTATGGCATCGCTTCTATCGAGGAAGCTGAGAAGATCACAAAGGATGCCGGTCTTGATGTATACAATCAGATTAAAAAAATCCAGCCGATCTGCTTTGAAAATGCATGCTGGGCTTACATTGTAGGCGCTGCGATTGCAATCAAAAAGGGCTGCAAAAGAGCTGCCGATGCTGCCGCAGCTATCGGTGAAGGCCTTCAGGCATTTTGTATTCCTGGCTCTGTTGCCGACCAGCGTAAGGTTGGTCTTGGCCATGGCAATCTTGGAAAGATGCTTCTGGAAGAAGATACCGACTGCTTCTGCTTCCTGGCAGGACATGAGTCCTTCGCAGCCGCAGAAGGCGCTATCGGTATTGCTGAAAAGGCAAACAAGGTGCGTAAAAAACCGCTTCGTGTTATCCTTAACGGTTTAGGCAAGGATGCCGCTCAGATTATTTCCAGAATCAATGGTTTTACATATGTTGAGACAGAATATGATTACTACACAGGCGAGTTAAAAGAAGTTTTCAGAAAGTCCTATTCAGATGGCCTTCGCTCCAAAGTAAACTGCTACGGTGCCAACGATGTCCGTGAGGGCGTTGCGATCATGTGGAAAGAGGGCGTGGATGTATCGATCACTGGTAACTCCACAAACCCGACCCGTTTCCAGCATCCGGTAGCCGGTACTTATAAGAAGGAATGTGTTGAAGCCGGAAAGAAATATTTCTCTGTTGCATCCGGCGGCGGCACAGGCCGTACACTCCATCCGGATAACATGGCAGCCGGCCCGGCTTCCTATGGTATGACCGATACATTAGGCCGTATGCATTCAGATGCTCAGTTCGCAGGTTCCTCCTCCGTACCGGCTCACGTTGAAATGATGGGCCTGATCGGCGCCGGCAACAACCCGATGGTTGGTATGACTGTTGCCGTAGCCGTTTCGGTTGAAGAAGCTGCAAAAGCTGGCAAGTTCTGAGAAATGCAGTAAAATCAAGGGTTAGAGATGCTTTAAGATTTTATAGAAATTGAAGAAAAACGGTACATTCGTACATTACTTATACATTATTTGTACAGCGTATTCGTACATCAGACATTCTATTTTATTTTTTCGATTTCTGTAATAAGCCAATCTGAAGACATAAGGTAAATAACGACTGCTTTTATGAATTACTGCGTCGGTACAGTTGAGCAGGCAATCACTTCTCAAGGCGATTGCTTCATTGTACCGGCGCTTAATTCATTTATAGATTCTTGAATGTATGGGGACAATTCGGTCTATAACAAAGCCCTCATTCATGCAGCCTTTTATAGAACGAGCCTGTCTATTGAAAGAAGATTGCGTCTCCAATGCTCTTAGACGGCCATTTGTGCTGAAGCGAGGTATGTCCGGTGTTGTGAGAGGCAGGCATGATATGCATCTATACGTTACGCCCGCCTCTGTCAGAAATCACCGGTTTCTGAAGCGTCCTCTTTTGCTAAATATGCCGCAGAAGCACCGTTACGCCCATTTACCGCTCCATAATGCTGATGGATTCAATGCCGACGCTGCCGCCGCGGACTACTTCGATGCTCTTAAATTCTTCTTTCATCAGTTTTACAACCGCATCATTTTTGGTAGCTGTCTGAACAAATTCCAGTAAAAGACTGTCGCGGCCGTAATCGATGACTTTAGCTTTGAATGTCTCTGCAATCTGAAAGAGGGCTGTTTTATCCTCTAATGTGCAGTTGCGCACTTTAATATATAAAATTTCTTTCATGCGCACAAAAATGTCGGTGAAATCGATGACCTTAATAACTTCGATCATGCGGTTGAGCTGCTTTTTGATCTGCTCAAAAGTCTCGTCGTCGCTGACTGTGGCAATGGTCATGCGGGACACCGTAGGGTCCTCGGTCGTTCCCACGGTGAGACTGTCCAGATTATAAGACTTTCCGGAAAAAAGTCCGGAGATTTTAGAAAGCACACCGACCTGGTTTTCAACATATAACGAAATCCATCTTTTTTTCATACCTTTATCCATCTTAAAATGCCTCCTGTTTCAATTACGATCATTGAATGGCTCTTAAATATCCGGCTGTCCTGCAAGCAAAAATCCAGCCCGAATTAACAATCCATAATCATATCCTCCAGTGTACCGCCGGGCTTAATCATCGGGTAGACCATTTCCTCCGGGCTGATAATAAATTCAATCAGCGTCGGGCCTTTTGTATTGCTGACAGCGGCATCAAAAGCCGGGCCGATGTCCGCTTTGTCTGTTACCCTCAGCCCTTTGGCACCGTAGCTTTGTGCCAGCCGCACAAAATCCGGGGTATACTCCGGATACTCCTGGCCGCCTGTCCGGCGGGAGAGGGCGCCGGCTTTCAGATTTGTCATGGCATAGCGTTTTCCGTAAAACAGCTTTTGCCACTGACGGACCATCCCCAGATATTCATTATTAAAAATACAGATGATAATCGGAAGCTCTTCAAGCACTGCGGTTGCCATTTCCTGAATATTCATCTGCATTCCGCCATCGCCGGAAACAACGATGACTGGAACATCCGGGTTCCCGATCTTCGCGCCGATGCCTCCGGGAAGGCCATAGCCCATCGTCCCAAGGCCGCCGGACATTACAAGATGCTTATCCGGCGTAATGTCTGCATACTGTGTCACGAGCATCTGATGCTGACCTACATCTGTGACAATGATTGCTTTCTCAAAACGGCTGTTAATCTCGCCGATAATATCCAGCGGTGAAAGGCCGTGAGGCTTGCGCATTGTCAGAGGATGTTCGCTGCGCCATTTCTGAATCTGTTCGACCCATTTTTGGGTATTGCACGGCTGGACATATTCGTCCATTTTCAAAAGCGCTTCCTTAGCGTCTGCCACGATTGGCACATCGACATGGATATTTCTGGAAATAGAGGCGGTATCAATGTCGATATGGACGATCTGAGCGTTTGGGGCAAAGGCGTGCAGCTTTCCGGTAATGCGGTCATTAAAGCGGGTGCCGATGGAAAACAGCAGATCACAGTTGCTGACTGCCATGTTGGCGCCATAAGCGCCGTGCATCCCGATATTTCCCATGAACAGCGGGTGCTTTGTGGAAATCGCGCCGCGTCCCATAATTGTCGTGACTACGGGAACGCCGGTTTTTTCTACAACCTTTGTAAAAATATCTTCAGCACGGGCAATATTGACGCCGCCGCCGGCAAGAAAAAGCGGGCGCTTCGAGCTGTGAAGCATCTTCAGTGCTTTTTTAAGCTGACCGATATGGACGCTCGTATTTGGTTTATAGCCGCGGATATTGACCGTTTTTGGATATTCGGCACTGCCAAGCTCTGCCATGACATCCTTTGGCAGATCGATAAGAACCGGGCCCGGACGTCCGGTTCTTGCAATATAAAAGGCATCCTTGATAATCCGCCCTAAATCCTCCCTGTTGCGCACGGTCACGCTGTATTTTGTGATATTGCGGGTAATCCCTACAATATCCACCTCCTGAAAGGCGTCGTTGCCGATGAGATAGCGGGCAACCTGACCGGTGAAGCATACAAGGGGCACACTGTCATAATTGGCTGTTGCCAGGCCGGTGACCACGTTGGTTGCTCCGGGACCGCTGGTTACAAGACACACGCCGACCTTTCCGGTTGTGCGGGCGTAAGCATCTGCTTCGTGGACAAGCGCCTGCTCATGGCGGGGCAGAATGATCTTGATGGAATCCTGTTTATAAAGTTCATCGCCAAGGTCGATGGTGCTGGCTCCGGGATAACCGAAGAGAACCTCAACGCCTTCTTCCTTTAACGCCTTGACAAGTAATTTGTTTCCTGAAATCTGTCTCATAGCAATCCTCCTTCTTTTTTGTAGCAGTAAAACATTTTCCTGATTGCGGCGAACGTCCAGACGTCCGGGATTTTCACAATGTCCCGCTGTTATTGCGTGCGGCACACTCTGACTGCCGGCCGGCGTCCGGGGCTTTCACAGTAAATAAAAATGCCCTGAGCTTTGAATAAAGCTTAGGGCGAACAGCTGTCCGTGGTACCACCTAAATTCAGGAAAATTCCTGCACTCTGACAATACATGGCATAGCATCAAAGCTGATGGAATATGCCGATATTGCGCCCCTGTAACGTGGGGAAACGTTGACGCCTACTTAAGTGCACTGCATCTGTGAAACGCACTGTTGGGGCCACTGCTCGGGGGCTACTTCCATAAGGGGCTCTAAAGATTTTCACCGGCCATCTTCTCTCTGGAAAAGCGGAACCTTATGTACTCCTCCCTGTCACTGCATTTTGCGATAATTTAGCGTTATTATAGTTGTTTACTGTCAATATGTCAAGATACAATCCGAAAAACAGCACATTATATAATTTTTTATATTGTTTTTTATCTCTTTTAACGATAGCTTTAAGCGGCTCCGGATCACCGCAAATTTTTTGTGCACTTCCTAAAATACAATAAATCCATTGAAAAATTGCTGAAAAAAGTATAAAATAATAGATGAAAATTTACAAAACTTACATACCGCACCGGTGATGGCAGCAGGGGCGTCCCATGCAGGCATAACAGGGCGGAAATACCACACAGGAAAGGGAACTTACTATGTTTGGATTTGGTAATTTAATCGACGTCTTGAAAAAGAGTCCAAAAAAAATCGTCTTTACTGAAGGAACAGACGCGCGTATCCTCGAGGCTTCTTCACGGCTTTTAGCCAGCAACTTCCTCCATCCGATCCTTGTCGGAAATCCGGATGAAGTATATGCGGCGGCTGAGGACAGCGGCTTTAATATCCGCGGCGCTCAGATCATTGATCCGGAGAATTTCGACCGTATCGATGAGATGGTCGATCTGTTCTGCGAACTGAGAAAAAGCAAAGGTGTGACACCTGATGAAGCAAGGAAAATCCTTAAAGGAGCCAACTATTTTGGTACAATGCTTGTAAAGATGGGTATTGCCGATGCCCTTTTAGGCGGCGCTACCTACTCCACCGCAGATACAGTACGTCCGGCTTTACAGCTTATTAAAACAAAGCCCGGCAACAAGATCGTATCCTCCTGCTTTATCATGGTTCGCCCGTCTGCAATCGGTGACAATGAAGTTCTTGCCATGGGTGACTGTGCAATCAATATCAAGCCCACAGAGGATGAGCTTGTAGAGATCGCCTTAGAATGTGCTGAGTGTGCAAAAATCTTCGGCGTTGATCCGAAGGTTGCCTTCTTAAGCTATTCTACATTAGGCTCCGGTAAGGGCGAAGATGTAGATAAGATGCGCAACGCCGCTGCCAAAGCACGGTTAAGAGCACCTGAGCTTCCAATCGAAGGCGAAATTCAGTTTGACGCTGCCGTTGATCCCCGTGTTGCCCGCACAAAATGCAAGGATTCCAAGGTGGCCGGCCATGCAAATACCTTTATTTTCCCGGACATCAACGCCGGAAATATCGGTTACAAGATCGCACAGCGTCTTGGAAATTTCGATGCTTACGGCCCGATCCTTCTCGGCCTGAATGCACCGATCAATGACCTCTCCCGTGGCTGCAACGCCCTTGAGGTTTATTCCATGGCAATCATCACCGCAGCACTTGCCTGAGTCTGCAGCGATATAAGCAATATAAAATGATATAAAAAAGAACTATGAATACGATTTGATTCGTTTCATAGTTCTTTTTTTGAGTGATACGCCCGTCGGGGTGCTGCGTGCCGGTGGCACGCGTCCTGCACCGACCGAAGCATAAACGAAGACCCGCCGTGCTTGCACGGGCGGGCATCCGATGGGCAACGGTCATCGAGTGGCAATGCCGCGAGATGAGCGGGGGATCGCGATGTTTGGGCAGGGGATGCTTCCCCTGCCCAAACGATATGCCCGGATGACGGCTGCGTTACTTTTTTGTCTCCGGCAGGCTGATCAAAATGAAGTCAATAATGCAGGAAATCGCCGCAAGCAGCAGATACAGCTCCAGATAACCGGTTTTATAGATAATCATGGCCGCGATAATACATACAATAACGATGACGTGGAAAATATAAATACCATGGGCCGGAATCTGGGAAATACTGTACTTTCGTCCGACATAAATTTTTTCCAGCAGCGGGTAGGTTTCGGAAAAGAACATGCAGAAGGCGAATAAGACCGCGCTGTGGATGTCTCTTGAAAGAGAGAAGATAATCGTTGCTTCGATGAGGCTTCCCACCGCAAAAAACAGGGAACCGAGGCTGATGATATATCCCGTAGTCAGCGTATCATCCGGCGAAAAAACATAGATCATATAGCTGCGCATAATAAAAAATGAAACGATCAGAGGCAGCAGTATAATGACCGAATTGTAATCAATGTCCGCGAGAAAGATAAAGATATTGACGGCGATCAGATTCAGCACGGTACCAAGACCAAATTGGAGATTCATCTTTCTCATAAAATTCACCTCTCTTAACGGTATCGGCGGCAGAGCCTCAGGCAAACGCCGGACAAGCCAGGGTATGCACAAAAGGCGCCGGATACAAAGGAAATAACGACATGTTTCATTACACTTTTATTATAGCAAATATACCAGAGAAATCAATTTATACTCGATATAATGCATCAATTTTTCTGAAAGCATTGTAAATTGTTCAAAAATCAGATATAGTGTAAGTGACGCCTGACATCCGCCGGCGTCTGTAATGAACAATCATATGAACGATTTGGGAAAGGGTGAAAATGATGAAATCACTTCAATTAAGAGACGATTTTTACTGGACAGGAATTATTGACAAAGATTTGAGAGTCTTTGACATCATCATGTATACAGAATTTGGTACAACCTATAATTCCTATGTTCTTAAAGCCGGTGATAAAACAATCTTATTTGAGACAGCCAAAGCAAAATTTTTTGATGAATATATCCGCACGGTGAATGAGATTACGGACAGTGCAAAGATCGACTACCTTGTCGTAAGCCACACAGAACCGGATCATTCGGGCAGCATCGAAAAGCTTCTTGAGCTTAATCCGGGACTTAAGATCATCTGCACCGGCTGCGCTGCCGGCTTTTTGAAGGAGATCGTTAACGGAGATTTTACGGCGCTGACAGTTAAAGACAACGAGACGATGAAAATCGGTAACAAAACGCTGCGTTTTCTTATTGTCCCGAACCTGCACTGGCCGGACACAATGTACACCTACATCGAGGAGGAGCAGATTCTTGTGACCTGCGATTCCTTCGGTTCTCATTATGCCTTTGATGATGTCCTTGTGAGCAAAGTAACGGATCACGAAGGCTATATGCGTGCTACAAAGTATTATTTTGACAACATTATCGGCCCCTTTAAGCCATATATGAAGAAGGCACTGGAGAGGGTAAGAGCACTGGACCTGACGATGATCTGCACCGGACATGGCCCAGTACTTGACGCACGCCTTGATTTTATGCTGGATACTTATGAGCAGTGGTGTGCCCCGGCGGCTCCGAATCCGAAAAAGACCGTGGTGATTCCTTATGTAAGCGCTTACGGATACACAAAGCAGCTTTCTGAAAAGATTGCAGAGGGTATCAAAGACAGCGGCGATATTGATGTACAGGCTTACGATATGGTGGAATCGGATCAGGCGCAGGTGCTCGGAGCGCTTGCTGCTGCCGACGGTATTTTACTCGGAAGCCCGACCATTCTCGGGGAAGCCTTAAAGCCTATCTGGGAGCTTACGATCCAGATGTTTCCGGGACTTCACGGCGGAAAGCTTGCCGGCGCTTTTGGAAGCTATGGCTGGAGCGGTGAAGCAGTGCCGCATCTGACAGAGCGTCTGCGCCAGCTTCGCATGAAAACAGTGGATGGACTGCGCGTCCGTTTTAAGCCGGGCACGTCCGACCTGATCGATGCCTATGAGTATGGCTATAATTTTGGCTGCCTGCTGCAAAATAAAGAAAATACGAAAAAGACAAAGAAAAATGGTGCCCGCTCTCTTGTGAAGTGCCTTGTCTGCGGCGAAATTTTTGATGCTTCACTGGATGTGTGTCCGGTATGCGGTGTCGGCCGTGAAAATTTTGTGCCGGTAGATGAGCCTTTAGTGGAGTTTTCCAACAACACCGAGAATTATTATGTGATCATTGGCAATGGTACTGCCGGACTGAACGCCGCTAAGGCTATACGGGAGCGGGATGCGACCGGTTCGGTGCTGATTGTTTCCAATGAGCCATACAGCACCTATAACCGCCCGATGCTGACAAAAACACTGATGTCCGAGCTTGATCCGGCACAGCTTGCGGTGGAGGATGAGAAGTGGTACAGCGACCATAATATTTATCAGGTTCTTGGAAAATCAGCTGTGCGTATTGATACTGCTCAAAAGGAGGTCGAGCTGTCCGACGGTACACGGTTAAAATATACAAAGCTGATCTATGCTGCCGGTTCGGAATGCTTCATCCCGCCCATTGGCGGTTCAGACCGCAGCGGCGTTGTGGCGATCCGCCGCTTTGATGATGCCAAAAAGGTTGGCACGCTTTTGGAAAATGTCCGCAGTGCCGTTGTGATCGGAGGCGGTGTCCTTGGCCTGGAAGCCGCATGGGAGCTGCGCCGCGCAAAATGCGACGTGACAGTGCTTGAGCTGGCGCCGACACTGATGGGACGCCAGCTGGATGACGAGGCGGCCCGGATGATTCAGACAATCAGCGAAGGACAGGGCATCCACATTCACACCGGCGTTTCCATCACTGAGATTGAAGGCGGCGATACCGTCAGCGGTGTGCGTCTGGCTGACGGACGTGTTTTTGAGGCTCAGCTTGTCATTATCTCCGCCGGTGTCCGTGCCAATACTGCCTTAGCCCAGGCGGCAGGCATTGATATTGACCGCGCAGTGATTGTTAATGCCAAGATGCAGACAAATGTGCCAGACATTTATGCCTGCGGTGACTGCGCGCAGTTTGACGGTATAAATTATGCCCTCTGGTCTGAGGCCAGCGAGCAGGGACGGGTTGCCGGGGCCAACGCTGCCGGCGATACGCTGACCTACGAAAATGTTCCGGCGCCATTAAACTTCCACGGTATGAATACCGCGCTGTTTGCTGCCGGAGATAACGGAAAAAATCCGAACCTTGTTTATAAGACTGTGGAATTTAAAGATATGGGAAGAAAGCAGTATGAAAAGCTGTATTTCCTCAATAACCGTCTGTGCGGCGTCATCCTTATCGGTGATGTATCCCGGATGGCAAAGCTTACAACGGCTTTGGAAGCGCACAGCACTTACGGGGAGGTTATGGGTTAAACCCGATTATATGACAATAACGCAGGATGAACATTCATCCTGCGTTATTGTTTCTTTATTGCATAGGAAACTGCGTTCCTATGCAATACGTCCTATGCAATAAAAAAGCTCCGCTTAAGATGCGCGCGCGATAAGAAAATTGTCGATGAAGCGACCGCGCCTGGCGCGGGAGTTTTGCCTGCGGAACTCTTTGTTTTGGTGTGCCGGGTCAGACCTTAATAAGCTCATAGGCTCTGTGGCCAAGGCCGATCTTTTCCGCATGGGCAAGACAGCTTTCCCATTCGCTTTCAGGCGTTGTGTTGCGGAAATGATCGTGCAGGTCGCAGAAATCATCAGCATGCATATGCTCATCAAGCAGGCTGCCGGGGATGGGCTTTTGAGCGTTGCAGGCATCGGCGCAGGCCTGGTCGAGAGCGACCGGGTCAAAGCTGGCAAACATTCCAATGTCCGGTAAAATCGGCACATCATTTTCACCGTGGCAGTCACAAAACGGTGAGATGTCGATGACGAGGTTAATGTGGAAGCTGGGACGTCCGTCCACAACCGCCTTGGCATACTCGGCCATTTTCACATTCAGCTCCTGTACTGCGGAATCATTGCCGTTAAAAATTGCGTTAAAATTACACATACCGAGGCAGCGCCCGCAGCCGACACATTTGCTGTGATCGATAGACGCCTTTTTATCGGTAACGGTAATGGCACCATGAGCGCAGACGCGGGTACATGTTTTACATCCAACGCACTTTGCCTGGTTGACTTCGGGCTTTCCGGAGCAGTGCATTTCCATCTTTCCGGCGCGGCTGCCGCAGCCCATGCCGATATTTTTCAGAGCGCCGCCAAAACCTGCGGCTTCGTGGCCCTTGAAATGATTCAGGCTGATAAAAATGTCGGCATCCATAACGGCACGTCCGATTTTTGCGGTTTTGACAAGCTCACCGCCGGCTACCGGAACCTCCACATCATCCGTGCCCTTTAATCCATCGGCGATAATCACATGACATCCGGTGGAAAACGGCGAGAAGCCATTTTCGTAGGCTGCTTCCAAATGCTCAAGGGCATCCTTGCGGCGCCCGACATACAGTGTATTGCAATCGGTAAGAAACGGCCGTCCGCCCAGTTCTTTGACCACATCCGCAACGGCTTTTGCATAGTTGGGACGCAGATAAGAGAGATTTCCAGGTTCACCGAAATGGATTTTAATAGCTGTCATTTTCTTTTCAAAATCAATATTGCTGATGCCCGCCGCACGCATAAGCTTTTTAAGCTTTGTGATCAGATTTGTACCTGGGAGGGCACGCAGATCGCTGTAATAAACCTTGGACTGTTTAGCTGTCATAAGGTCACCTGTCCTTTCTTTATGCCAAATGTTATGAAACGATCCGTTTCGATGTTATTATTGATGATATTTCTCTATAAGTCAAGATATTTTGTTGCAAATTCCCGGGGAGTATGGTATACTTTCCCCATCAAAATACAAGTAAAAACGGCAGAATCAGATTCAATGGCCGCCCCCAAAAATAAAACGTCCATTTGCCGCAAAGCGGCACGGCGGCTTTCATGTCATAACCCGGGCAGGAATCTGATCCTGCCTTTTTTATTGCATAAAAAACCACATTCCTGTTGTGCAATAAAAAGCCCCGCCTGGGATCGCACGGCGGCGAAGTGCAGTATGCCGCTTAGGATGCGCGTGCAACAGGAATAACGATAACTTTTTCTTGACATCTTTTATAGAGAAGTGTACTATGTTATTGTAATCGATAATCATTATCGATTACAATCTTGTACAGACAAGGAGTTATAAAATGACATTAGCAGAAGGAAACGTCGGACATACATACGAAGTGCAGCAGATTCATCTGGAAGCCAATACGGAGCGGCGTCTGGAGGCACTTGGACTGACCGAGGGCACGACGATTGAGGTCCTCGGAAAAAAGAAAAGCGGAACATGTATTTTTAATGTGCGGGGAACCCGGCTGGCCGTAGGCCGCGATATTGCCTGCGGCATTACGCTGAAAGGAGGGGATGCGCAGTGACCGAAGAAAAGAAAAATGCCGGAACCGACCAAAAGACGATCAATGTCGGTTTCATCGGCAACCCGAACTGCGGAAAGACCACACTGTTTAACGCCTACACCGGAGCCCGGCTTAAGGTCGCGAACTGGCCCGGCGTTACTGTTGAAAAAAAAGAAGGCGCCATGCGTTTTCATAACCACAATTATAAACTGGTCGACCTTCCGGGAATTTATAGCCTGACATGCTATTCCATGGAGGAAATTTTATCCCGGCAGTATATTTTATCCGATGATGTGGATGTGATTGTTGATGTGGCAGATGCGTCCAATCTTGAGCGCAATCTTTATCTGACACTGCAGCTGATTGAGCTTGGAAAGCCGGTTGTTCTGGCTTTAAATATGATGGACATTGTCAACGAGCGGGGCATGGAGATCGATACCCACCGTCTGCCGGAAATGCTTGGCATCCCGGTCGTCCCGGTGTCCGCCCGTAAAAAGACCGGCCTTGAAATTCTCATGCACGCGGTGGCGCACCATGTAGGCAAGGGCGTCGATGATATGGAGCATCATCATTATCACAGTGCGCCAAGCACGCATAAACACGATCATCACCGGGAATTTGCCATGGTATACAGCGATAACATCGAAGATAAGATCGATGTCATCAAAGAGCGTCTTAAGGCTGCTTATCCGCAGATTGGCAATCACCGCTGGCATGCCATTAAATATCTGGAGCAGGATAAGGAGATTATGGAACAATATCCCATTGAATATAAGGATGTTATTGACCATAATTATGAAAAAGAAATCATCAATCAGAAATACGATTTTATTGAGGAGATCATCGATGAGGTTCTTGTCAATAAAGCAAGTAAAGCGGCCGCAACAGACAAGATCGACCGCGCCCTGACCCATCCGGTATGGGGTATTCCCATCTTTCTTGGGATCATGGCCATTGTCTTTTTGCTGACCTTTACTCTGGGGGATGTCATTTCCGGCGGCTTCGAGAAGCTTTTAGAACTGTTTTCCGGCGGTGTATCTTATGGTCTGGAGGCCATCGGCGCTTCACCGGTACTGCAGTCACTAATTGTAGACGGCATCATTGCCGGTGTAGGCGGTATTTTGACATTTCTCCCCAATATTTTTATTTTATTCCTCGCGCTGGCCTTCCTTGAGGACAGCGGCTATATGTCGCGTGTGGCCTATGTTATGGATGGGCTGATGGGAAAAATGGGGCTTTCCGGCCGGGCGTTTATCCCGATGCTTCTCGGCTTTGGCTGTACGGTACCGGCGATCATGTCCGCCCGTACACTTGAGGATATGCATGACCGCAAACGGACGATTCTCGTGACGCCGTTTATGTCTTGCAGTGCCCGACTTCCGATCTACGTCCTGTTTTCAAAAATGTTTTTTCCAGGCTGCGCAACGCTTGTGGCCATGTCCATGTATGTGATCGGATTGGTCGTGGCGGTGGTGATTTCACTGATTATTGGCAAAGTGGACCGAAAGTCAAGCAAGCATTGTCTGCTCATTGAGCTTCCTGAATATAAATCACCCAACGCCCATACTATCGCAATTTATGTATGGGAAAAGGTTAAGGATTATTTGACAAAAGCGGGAACAACGATTTTTATCGCCTCGATTATCCTGTGGGCGATCTTAAATTTCGGCCCTCACGGCATGGTTTCAGACATGTCTGAAAGCTTTGCCGCTGCCATCGGGCATGTGATTGCTCCGGCACTGGCTCCGGCGGGACTGGGCTACTGGCAGATTGCCGTAGCACTGATTTCGGGCATTGCTGCCAAGGAAGTTGTTGTATCCAGCTGCAGCGTTTTGTTTGGCATTGCAGGCATTAACTCGGCCGCCGGCATGAGCGCCATGGCACAGGTTCTTGGTGGCATGGGCTTTGGTGCGCTCAACGCCTTTTCCATGATGGTTTTTTGCCTGTTATATATCCCTTGTGCGGCGACGCTGGCAACAATCAAAAAGGAAACAAATTCGTGGAAATGGTTTGGCCTTGCAGTCATTTTTCAGTTAGCTGTTGCCTGGATCGTATCTACTGCAATTTTCCAGATCGGCAGTCTTTTTATCGCATAAGGAGCAGATGTCTTATTAAAAAATAAGCGTTCTGTAAGAAGCAGTATTTCAGCAAACAATATATTTTAGACCAATAAATTAAAAAAGCAATATTTAAAAGTGCCCGGCCGGTAAAACACCCGCGCCGGGCACGCGTTTTAGTGGGCTTCTTTTATCCGGAAAAAATTGACAGCAACCGTTAAGTAATGTAAACTTAAACTTAAGTCCGAATATCGATATTTATTTAGTAAAGGAGAATGTTTGATGGACTTAAGGGACCTGGAAAATCTCGGCCAGCAGCTTCGCGATGCCGTAGATGCGTTTGATTTTGAAAACTTAAAGCGGGAAATCCGCAAAAATGCCGATGATGTAATCTCCGGCGCAAAAGGCTCTTTTGGAGGAAACGGGCCGCAGGACGGGCCGGAGAGGGAACATGATTTTCGCCGTAAAAGGAACCGTTTTGGTGCATTTGGCACATATCATAGAGAAAACTGGCAGACTTACCGCAATATAAGGCCCAGACGCCCGGGAAGCTTTTGGGGAGCGCCCGATCCGGATAGGGAAGCCCCGGGGCAGGATAAGGTCCGCCGTACAGAACCGTCACAGGGCCGCGGCCCATCCGGCGGCAGGACAGTGACGGCAGATTACGGATTTCCGGTGGAACGCTGCCCGAAAGGGGAGCTTTCAGGAATGCTTTTGACGGTTTTTGGAGCTTTGGGCTTCGGACTGACCGGCATTGGGGCAATCATTCTGGCCGGCTGGCTGCTTGTTCATCCATGGAGGATGGTTGGCGCCGCACTTGCAGGCACCGTTTTTTTCGTTCTTGTATTTACCGTAATGATGGCCGTTGGAACACATCAGCGCAACCGTGTCAAACGGTTCCGGCGCTACATTGCATCAATGAAAGGAAAAAGCTTTGCAACCTTTAAAGACCTGGCATCGCTGACCGGACGGTCTGTACGCTATACGATCCGTGATCTGGCAAAAATGCTGGAACTTGGCTATTTCCCGCAGGGACATATGGACAGCCACAGGACATGTATTATGGTGACAGATGAAATCTACCGGCAGTATCTTGAAACAATGAAGCATGCGCCAAACCTTAATGAGGCAGAAAAGCAGGCCCGTAAAGACAGCCGCAGCGGGGCAGAGGACGGACCAGACTCCGATAAAATTGCTGAACTGGAAGCACTTGGCCGTCAGTATATGGATGTCATCCGTCAGGCCAATGATGATATTCCCGATGTGGCCTTTAGTAATAAGCTCTACCGGATGGAGGCGGTCATCGGAAAGATTTTTGAGCATGTTAAAGAATACCCGCAAAAGGCCGACCGGCTGTCTCAGTTCCAGAATTATTATATGCCCATGACGATCAAGCTTGTACAGACGTACCGTGATCTTGACACAGAATCGATCGAGGGCGAAAATATCCGGAAAGTCCGGCAGGAGATCGAGGAAACGCTGGATACGATCAACGACGCTTATGAGCGGCTTTATGACAGTATGTATCAGGAGACAGCGATGGACGTTTCCAGCGACATCAGTGTATTGAAGACCCTGCTGGCCCGGGAGGGGCTGACCCGGGGCGCATTTGAAAAGGATTCCAAAAAGACAGGAGGAAATAAGGTATGAGCGATTTTGATGAAATGTTAAAGGAAGGCCCTACATTGACCTTTGAACCGTTTAAAGAGGAAGAAAAAGCAGCAAAACCTCAGGTGCCCCAGGCTGATATGGCCGAGGAAGCTCCGTTATCAGATGAAGAAAAGGCGATGGTTCGCAAATTTGCGGAGCAGATTGATTTGAATAACAGCCAGATGGTCATGCAGTATGGCGCCGGCGCCCAGAAAAAGATCGCGGATTTTTCAGAGACGGCTCTGGAAAATGTGCGGACGAAAGACCTGGGTGAAACCGGACAGCTGCTTTCAGATGTGGTCAATGAGCTGAAGGATTTTGATGCCGGTGAGGAAGAAAAAGGAATTTTTGGCTTCTTTAAAAAGGTGCCTTCAAAAATTGATTCCATGAAAGCCCGCTATTCCAAGGCGGAAAGCAATGTGGAGCGCATCTGCAAGGTGCTGACCGATCATCAGGTTCAGCTTTTAAAAGACTCTGCGATGCTTGATCAGATGTATGAGCTGAATAAAAATTATTATAAAGAGCTGACGATGTACATCGCCGCAGGAAAGCAGAAGCTTGCGCAGGTCCGGCAGCAGGAGCTTGCACAGCTCATAAAGAAGGCCGAGGCCAGCCAGAAGCCGGAAGACTTAAATGAGGTCAGCGATCTGACGGCCCTGTGCGACCGCTTTGAAAAGAAGGTGCACGATCTGGAGCTGACACGGATGGTGGCAATGCAGATGGCGCCACAGATCCGTATGATCCAGAATAATGATATTCTTATGTCCGAAAAAATCCAGTCCATGATCGTCAACACGGTGCCTTTGTGGAAAAGCCAGATGGTGCTTGCCCTTGGCGTGGCTCATTCCCGTCAGGCGGCTGAAGCCCAGAAGGAGGTTACCGATATGACCAACGCGCTCCTGCGCAAAAATGCAGAGACACTTAAGCTGGCCTCTGTGGAGACCGCTCAGGCGTTAGAGCGCGGCGTTGTGGACATTGAAACGCTCACGGCTACAAACGAGATGCTTATCTCCACGATCGATGAGGTTGCCAAAATCCATGAGGATGGACGGGCTAAGCGCCTTGAAGCCCAGGCCCAGCTTACGAAAATGGAAAATGATCTGAAAAATAAGCTTTTGGAGATCAATACGGGCCGCCGTCAGGACTGACCGTAAATGAAGCACCGGGCCGCATTTTAAAGGCGGCTCAGTGCTTCAATGATTTTTTTATGCGCTGTGGGGATCGCAAGATGCTGCATTTCTTCCCATGTATAAAGATTTTCATCAATATGCGGATGCTCTCCGGCCTCGATTTCACCAAAATAAACGCTCATATGCCATACTCTGTGGGAAAAAACATGGCGAAATTCTTTTTCATATTCTAAAAGCCGCACGCCGGTGCGGTAGCTGTCATAAAACTGATCTTCAAATCCCATGGGCGATTCTGCCTCATATTGAACAAGTCCGTAAAGCCCGTTTAAAAGCCCTTCCTGATTTTTGACAAGAAAATATTTCCCCTGACAGCGAAGAACTGCCGTGATAAGATAAATATCGGTTTTATTTCGGTTTTTAATATTCACAGGCAGCAGGGCGGCTGTGCCGGCGGCGTCTGCCTGACAGAAGCTTTTTACGGGACAGCAGTGGCATGCGGGCTTTTTGGGGGTACAGACCGTGGCGCCAAGGTCCATCATTCCCTGATTAAAATCCGATGGGTCTGCAAAAGCGATCAGATGATCCATTGCCGCCTGGTACAGCTTTTTTGTAGATGTCTTTGCAATATTGTCCTGGCGGTTAAAAATCCGGGAAATAATGCGCAGTGTATTGCCGTCGATTACCCCTTTAGGCTCCCCGAAGGCAATACTTGCGATGGCACTGGCTGTGTAATCGCCAATCCCTTTAAGCAGCCGTATCTGCTCAAAGGTACTGGGAAATTCGCCGTGCCCGGTATTGGCCACAGTCATGGCCGCTTCTTTTAAATGGGCGGCCCGCCGGTAATAGCCAAGTCCTTCCCATAATTTGTAAACATCATCCATAGAAGCCTCTGCCAGATCAAAAACCGTAGGAAAATGCGCCATAAACCGCTCAAAATAGGGCTTTACCGTGTCCACCTGCGTCTGCTGGAGCATAATCTCGCTCACCCAGATGGCATAAGGGTCGCGGGTACGCCGCCATGGCAGATCACGTCCGCAGGCCCGATACCAGGATGCGATCGTCCTGGAAAAACCCGGCGTGTCAAAAGGGGCGGGGCTTAGGGCTTCCGGCAGCAAAGGGGCTGTCTTTTGTATCATCATTGTATCTGTGCTCCTTTGTATTCGTATATTTTTGGCTTTGGTGCCGTGCTTTTATTGAAGTTACATCCGCCGGATGGCGGACACATAAAATCAGTATAACATTTTTTTGTAAAAAAAAGAAGGATTTTACGTCCGAAGCGTCGAATATATATATTAGAACGTGTTACTGTTTTTGGCAGGAGAACGCCATCTTTGTGGTTTTTTTGGATGGCGGCTGCCATTGCGCAAAGAAGGGGAATGTTCATGTACTATTCAGATGATGTCATTGAAGAGGTTCGCAGCCGTAATGACATAGTGGACGTGATTTCAGGATATGTCCGGCTTCAGAAAAAAGGGGCTTCATACTTTGGTCTGTGCCCGTTTCACAATGAAAAATCGCCGTCTTTTTCCGTCAGTCCGTCAAAACAGATGTATTATTGCTTTGGCTGCGGAGCCGGCGGCAATGTTTTTACATTTCTAATGGAATATGAAAATTATACATTTGTAGAAGCTGTGCAGGCGCTTGCCCGCCGTGCCGGCATCACTCTGCCGGAAGCCGAGATAAGTCCGCAGCAGCGTCAGGAAGCGTCCCTGCGCCAGCAGCTTCTTGAGATCAACAAGCTGGCAGCGAAGTATTATTACTATCAGCTCATCCAGCCTCAGGGTGAGACTGCCAGAGCCTATCTGGAAGGGCGCAGGCTCTCCCATGAAACGATCGTTAAGTTTGGCCTCGGATATTCCAACAAGTTCAGCAATGATCTGTATCAGTATCTTCATTCAAAAAAATACAGCGATCAGCTTCTTCGGGAAACCGGACTGGTCACGATGGATGAAAAGCGCGGGGCTCACGACAAGTTCTGGAACCGCGTGATGTTTCCGATCATGGATGTGAATAACCGGGTCATTGGCTTTGGCGGCCGCGTCCTTGGCGACGGGACGCCCAAATATTTAAATTCACCGGAGACAAAGCTTTTTGATAAGAGCCGGAATCTTTACGGACTCAATCTTGCCCGCCGTTCCCGCAGGCCAAACATGATCATATGTGAAGGCTACATGGATGTCATTTCCATGCACCAGGCAGGGTTTGACAATGCCGTTGCCTCTTTGGGAACAGCATTTACAAGTCAGCAGGCATCCCTGCTGAAGCGCTACACAAGCGAGGTGCTCCTCGCCTATGACAGCGACGGCGCCGGTGTCAAGGCAGCACTGCGGGCGATCCCCATGCTCAAGGAAGCCGGGCTTAAGTCCAGGGTGATCGATATGAAGCCTTATAAGGACCCGGATGAATTTATTAAAAACCTCGGCTCAGAGGCATTTGAGGAAAGAATTTCAAATGCAAAGAACAGTTTTATGTTTGAGATTTCTGTAATTGAGAAAAATTATGATATGAATGATCCGGACGGCAAAACCGGCTTTTATAACGAAGCGGCGCAAAGGCTGCTGGAATTTAGTCAGGAGCTGGAACGCAAAAATTATATCGAAGCGATTGCCCGGACATATGGCATCGCTTTTGATGATCTGAACCGCCTTGTAAACCGTCTTGGACTTAAGGCCGGGTATGGTGATGAGAATATATATCAGAAAAAGAACCGGGAAGCTGCCCATGAGAAGGCATCAAACCGGGAGGACGCGGCAGTGACTGCGCAAAAGCTGCTGCTGACATGGCTCTCAGAAGATGTCCGGCTGTTTGACAAGCTGTCAGGAGTAATCGGCCCCGAAGATTTTACCGATAAGCTGTGCCATGAAGCGGCGGCGGCGGTTTTTAACGAATACCGCCAAAATGGGACGGTGACGCCGGCAAGGATCATGAATCTTTTTGAGGATAAACAGGAGCACGACGCCGTTGCCCGCGCATTTCACACAAATATTTACGATGACGGCGATATGGCATCGCGGGAAAAAGCGCTCAATGAGACAGTCCGCCGCATCAAAATGGCAAGCCTTGAACAGCGAAGCCGGAGCGCTTCGGATTTAAAGACGCTCCAGGAGATCATACAGCAAAAAAACAGCCTGCAAAAGCTGCACATTTCTTTATAAGTTAAAGTCCCGCAAAGGCTGAGGCGGGAACAACATTTTTACAGGAGGATTAATATGATGGATGAAAACATGGCAAAGTTTCTGGAAAAATTAAAAGAGCTTGTGCCTTATGCCAAAAAGAAAAAGGGTGTCCTTGAGTTCCAGGAGATCAACGACTTTTTCGGCGATATTGAGCTGAACGAGGAACAGGTTGAAAAAATTTACGAATATCTGGAAGCAAATAATGTCGATATTTTAAGAATCACGGATGATGACAGCCTTGACGATGACAGCCTGCTCCTTGACACGGATGATGAGCCGTTAGAGGAGATTGACCTGTCTGTGCCTGAGGGTGTCAGCACGGAGGACCCGGTGCGGATGTATTTAAAGGAGATCGGCAAGGTTCCGCTTTTGTCAGCCGATGAGGAGATCGAGCTTGCCAAGCGTATGGAAAAAGGCGATGAGCAGGCAAAGAAACGGCTGGCGGAGGCGAACCTGCGTCTTGTTGTGAGCATTGCCAAGCGCTATGTGGGCCGCGGTATGCTGTTTCTTGACCTGATCCAGGAGGGCAATCTTGGGCTTATCAAGGCGGTTGAAAAGTTTGATTACCGCAAAGGCTATAAGTTCAGCACCTATGCAACCTGGTGGATCCGCCAGGCCATTACCCGCGCCATCGCAGACCAGGCGCGCACGATCCGTATTCCGGTACACATGGTCGAAACAATCAATAAGCTCGTGCGCGTGTCGCGGCAGCTTTTGCAGGAGCTTGGCCGGGAGCCCAGTCCTGAGGAGATTGCAGCGGAAATGAAGGTTCCTGTGGAGCGTGTGCGGGAAATTTTAAAGATCTCTCAGGAGCCGGTATCTTTAGAAACGCCTATCGGTGAGGAGGAGGACAGCCATCTCGGTGATTTTATCCCCGACGATGATGCTCCGGCGCCGTCGGAAGCGGCGAGCTTTGTGCTTTTAAAGGAACAGCTTGTTGATGTTTTAAAAACTCTGACCCCGCGTGAAGAAAAGGTTTTAAGGCTTCGCTTCGGTTTAGACGACGGC
>CASFBR010000127.1 GCA_949292795.1 uncultured Eubacteriales bacterium | reverse complement strand
TAGTGTTGCGACGTCGCAACGGAAAGGAGCAAAAAATGGAAGATAAAAAAATGACAGAAGAAATCGAAGGACAGGAACTGGATATGGATGTTGAGCCCACAGCGGAAGAGATTGCAGCTGCTGAGGCTATATATGGAAAGGCGGTGGAAGAGTAATGGCAACGTATAATGTGCATGGTGGGCATAATAGACTCTGCCCTGGGGCAGGAAAGTATTTGGATGAAGTAACCGAGGACCGGGCGGTAAAGGACCGAGTTATCGCGCTGCTTAGAGCAGCCGGTCATACAGTGTACGACTGTACAGACGAGGTTGGACGAACCGCTGGTCAGAACCTTGCCAATATCGTGGCAAAATGTAATAGTCATAAAGTAGATCTGGACATTTCAATTCACCTCAATGCGGGAGGTGGAACCGGTGTTGAAGTCTGGTATTACAGCGGATCCGGGACAGGCCTGTCGAGAGCCACAGCTATGTCCGCGGCCGGCGCCGCTGCTCTTGGACTGCGGAACCGAGGAGAAAAGCCATCTACTGGGCTGTATGTCCTGCGGAACACCGTGGCGCCCGCGGTCCTGGCAGAGTGCTGTTTTGTAGATAGCACTATTGATCAAAAGGCCTGGCAGGTGGAAACGATGGCGAAGGCCATCGTTGAGTCCGTAACGGGAGCTGCGGCACCAAATATCCCGATGTCTCCAAGCTATTCTGCTGGATCAACTGGAACGGACAGTGACGACATTTTGGTGGACGGATTCTGGGGATGGCGCACAACCAGGAAAGCACAGGCTGTGTTTGGCACAACTATAGATGGCGTTGTTTCTAATCAGCCCAATGCGTACAGGTTAGACAATCCGGGAATCGATTCAAGCTTCGAATGGCAGATCGATCCAAGCGGGTACAGCCCGCTGATCAAAGCAATCCAGATCTGGGCCGGCATGCCAGAATCAGAGCAGGATGGCCGGATCGGGCCAATGACGATTTCAGCAATTCAGAGAAAACTCGGATGTGCGATTGTAGACGGATACTTCAGCGCGAAGTCTCCGTGCATTATGTCCTTCCAGACATGGCTTAATAATGCGGCATAAGACCCAAAAACACACCCCGGGGCTTTACGGCTCCGGGGATGCTTTAGAATTCTGATCTATAAAATTTTGCATTAATTTCTCTAGTGTTGGACCGAGCGGAACGCCTTTTCTTTCACAAGCGTTCGCAAAAGCGTTAACTGTACTTTCATGTAATTTGTAGCTTTTTGAAATGAGACCAATTTTTTCATGATATTTTTTATCTGCTCTGTTCCTTACATTTTTATTTTTCCCATCTACGTATCCAAGCAAGAAAAAATTAACTTCTTTCACTGATAAATCGTCAAGAAAAAATTCTGGTGGTATTTCATCGGCATCATTATACGATCCGATAATTTCCGTGATCATGCCAGAAATATCCATTCGATCCATGGCGACACTTCCCGGGTCTCTTCCGATTAACCTTGCGAGTCGCGGAGACGGTCCCAGGTCAAAACCAAATTTATATCCTGCCTCATAGTACTGATTTTTTTTCATATTTTTTTCTCCTTATGCAATACCAAACATTTTGTCAAATTCGTCTTCGTAATTAACAGGATGCAAGATGTCGTTCATAATGTCTTTTTCATCCCTTTTAAATGTTTCGACAGAAGAATAACGGCTTACTAAGACACGGCGATCTTTGCTTATGAGTTCTATAACTTTGCAATATCCGTCCATGTTTTTTAATGATGTTTTAAACTCATATCCGTTTTCTTTTGCTACTTTTTTAAGTTCGTTGCTATACATTTGAAAACCCTCCTCGAACTATTTCTTTCTTGTTGTAATCATTATAACATCGGGTGTACCCGATGTCAACACCTTTTTAAGAATTAAATAGCAAAATAAAAACAAAGTATGACGGGGACAACAAAATATCCATTCCAATCAATCAAGATTATACAGTCCAAGAAGACGGTATAATCTCGTGTATTGCTTCGCAGTCCTCTGGAAGTTGGAGCATATACGTTATGAATAAAAGCCTTAGTGTGAATCGTCCTTTTTCTGCCATATCCGGAAGCGGAGATGGTCAATATGCATCTGTATGGTGCCCGTGCAATAAAGGCGATATTGTGAGATGTTATACAAATCACTTTGCTGCATATGAGGCATGGTTTATTCCATTGGCTTAACCTTTTATAAAATAGAATTGCTGGCTAATAGTGTTTCGATATTCGCCAAGCTGTGTGTACCATCCGGCTTTAACCGGATATAATCCGGATTGCATCGCTACTTGCTGAGTAGTTACTGCATTTGCTTGGTAGCCAATGATTTCGGATCCGGTTTCATTGAAAACTCGGAATCTACAATATCCATTCGCATTAGTCATCTGGCATTCAAAGTATATCCAGCCGTCCTCATCAAAATAGTATTTCTGATTGACGGTGTAAGGTTGTGCAGCCTGCCTGGATGCATTCTTTGTCAAAGGTGTTATTTTGCTGTTTAATAAGATATTAGCGGATTATATGATAGCTAAGTAAACAGCAAATCACTCGACATATCATTAGACGACATGCGTGAAAGAACAGGGGAGACAATCATACCATCTAACGGTTATACGTTAGAGCAAGATTGTTATGTAATGTTTGTCGCAATGTTTAAAAATACAAACGGATTTTGTATTGTCAATGTCAAGGATAGCAGTGACAACATTATATATACTATCCGGATAAACGCGGCCAATTTAATATCATATGCGCAAGCCACCGGAGTATATCCGTGTAGAAAGGGATGGAAGATTCATCTTTACAATTATAACAATGTGGTCGATTATTA
>CASFBR010000126.1 GCA_949292795.1 uncultured Eubacteriales bacterium | reverse complement strand
AATCGGAAGAAAATCCTTTTCAAGAAGATCATAAAGGATTTTCGGATTGACCGACTTAATATCGCCGACAAAACCGATGTCCTGCCCGTCGGAATACTTCTTTTCCACCTTCAGCAAACCGCCGTCCTTGCCGGATACACCTACCGCCAGTACGCCAAGCTGCTCCACGAGCTGTACAAGCGATTTATTGACCCGGTTTAAAACCATCTCTGCGATCTCCATTGTCGGCGCATCCGTCACGCGCAGCCCGTTGATGAATTTTGGTGTCATACCGGACTTCTCGACCCATTTGCTGATCTCCTTGCCACCGCCGTGGACAATGATCGGTTTAAAGCCGACAAGCTTTAACAGTGTTACATCCGCAATGACATTGCGTTTAAGCTCTTCATCGACCATAGCGCTGCCGCCGTATTTTACTACAATGATTTTACGGTTAAACCGCTGAATATAAGGAAGGGCTTCAATAAGCACCTCCGCTTTTTCAAGATATTTATCCATGCTCTTATCCATATTTACCTCCCGATGGGTTACCATTTTCGCTGCCGGACGGCAGCACAGATCATCTAAGAACGATAATCTGCGTTTATTTTTACATAATCATAGGTCAGATCGCAGCCCCAGGCCGTTGCCGAAGCTTCTCCAAGCTTCACATCGGCAATGGCTGTTACCGCACTCTCTGACAAAATCTTCGTGGCTTCTTCCTCACTGTAATCCACAGCCACACCATTTTCAATAATCTTAATGGAGCCTGCCGCGCTTTCAAAGTACAAATCCACCCGCTCCGGGTCAAAGGATGCGCCGGAATAACCCATTGCGCATAAAATACGTCCCCAGTTGGCATCATGGCCGTAAATGGCGGCCTTGACAAGACTTGAGGTGACAACGGATTTTGCCAGTGTCACCGCCTGTGCTTTATCGCTTGCACCGACAATCTTAACTTCAAAAAGCGCCGTGGCACCTTCACCATCCCCGGCAATCTTTTTTGCAAGCACGGTATTCACATAATCCAGTGCTTCTTTAAATGTATGGTAATCGCCGTTCTCGCTGTCGATCACCGGATTTCCTGCCATACCGTTAGCCAGTACAAGTACTGTATCGTTCGTCGATGTGTCGCCGTCCACAGAAACCATGTTATAAGTATCCTGCACGCTGTCACTGAGTGCTTTTTGCAGCAGTTCCTTTGAAATTGCCGCATCCGTGGTAACAAAAGCAAGCATCGTACACATATTGGGATGGATCATTCCCGAGCCCTTGCACATACCCCCGATCGTCACTGTCTTTCCGCCGATGTCTGCGGTTACCGCCACCTGCTTGGGTACAGTATCTGTCGTCATGATCGCACGGGCGGCTGCATCTGCAAATTCCCTGCCGCTTCCTCTGCCCGCAGCTAAAAGCTCGATTCCCCGGCACATACGCTCCATAGGAAGCTGCATTCCGATCACGCCTGTGGACGCCACCAGCACATGCTCATCGGAAATACCAAGCTCACCGGCGGCTTTTTTTGCAATATCCCGGCAATAGCCATAGCCCTCGGCTCCGGTGCAGGCGTTGGCAATGCCGGAATTAATGACAACCGCCTGCGCCTGGTCACTATTATAAACAATCTGCTGATCCCACTTGACCGGAGCTGCCTTGACCACATTCGTTGTAAAGGTTCCGGCTGCCACTGCGGGAACCGTACTGTAAATCAGCGCCATATCATCCCTGTCTTTATATTTGATCCCGGCCGCCGCCGCTGCCGCCTCAAAGCCTTTGGGGGCTGTCACGCTGCCTTCAATAATCTTCATCCTAAAACCTCCGCTTCTATTGATTAAATACCGTCACATTGTCACGGTTTAAATTCAGCTCGTAATAATTGACATCCTGCCGTTCGTCCCATCCAATGTCCTGCCAGAATGTATTGCCTACTTTATTATTTGTAAATGCGATCAGCGCCACCTTATTGACCTGTTCCTTCTTAAGAGCGTCTGTACAAAAAGCTGCCATCGCCTTTCCAATGCCATGCATGCGGTAATCCTCACGGACACAAACATGATAAAAATATCCGGTTCTTCCGTCATGTCCGCACAGGATACTCCCCACGAGGGCGCCGCCATCATCCACAGCCACCGCGCTTGTTGTGGGATTTCGTTTCAGAAAACGCCCGACCCCTTCCCTGGAATCATCAATGCTGCGGATGCCAAAAGAAGAAATGCTCATCCACAGGTCATGCAGCTCGTCATAATCCTCAATGGTCATTACTCGAATGTTCATTTTTTCAAAGCCTTTCTTTTATTTAAGGAAACATCGGGACAAGCATCAGCCCTTCGCTTTCGTCCAGTCCGAACATCAGGTTCATATTCTGTACTGCCTGTCCGGCAGCTCCTTTTACAAGGTTATCGATCGCTCCCATAATGATAACCCGGTGCGTTCTCGGATCCACCTTAAAATTAATGTCCACAAAATTACTGCCTTCCACCCAGCGGGTCTGAGGGCAGACATTTTCATCGAGCAGGCGGATAAATGTCTCGCCGCCGTAGTATTTTTCATAGACACTGCGCAGCTTTTGCCATGTCACATCAGCCGTCAGATCAGCATAAGCGGTCACAAGAATACCCCGGTTCATAGGTACAAGATGCGGTGTGAAATTAATCACGACCGGCTCTCCTGCCGCATAGCTAAGCTGTTCTTCGATCTCCGGTGTATGACGGTGGCTTGTCACGCCATAGGCTTTAATATTTTCATTGACCTCGCAGTACAGATTATCGACCTTGGCGCCGCGTCCGGCTCCGCTTGTTCCCGATTTTGCATCGATAATCAGTGACTGAGGACGAATAAGCCCTTCCTTCATCAGCGGATACGCGGATAAAATAGAACAGGTCGTATAGCAGCCCGGATTGGCGACAAGCCGGGCCTTTTTAATATCTTCCCGGTTAATCTCGCAAAGGCCGTATACCGCTTCATCAATAAACTGAGGACTTTTATGGGTAATGCCATACCACTGTTCATAAACAGATACATCTTTAATTCTGAAATCCGCACTGAGATCAATGATTTTTACCTTATTTAAAATTGCTTCATTAACCAGCGATGCACAAAGCCCCTGCGGCGTTGCCGTAAAGATCACGTCCACCTCGTTGGCCAGCGCTTCCATATTATCATCCAGACATGTGCTGTCTACCAGCTTAAACATATTTCCGAATACATCGGAATACTTCTTATCAATATAGCTTCTTGAACCGTACCACACAATATCTGCATATTTATGCGAAAGCAAAATCCGCACGAGCTCCTGCCCTGCATAGCCTGTTGCTCCGATTATTCCGACTTTTATCATATTATCACCCTATCTGTTCTTACTCATTCAGCCTGTCAGTTAAGGCTGTATTGAATAATTATCGTATTTTTATGCATTATAAAAGTATGCTGCATATATCTTAATACAACTTTCTTTATTAGTAAAGACTTAAATTTCATAAGTTTATACATATTTATACATTGTTCATTGTCTATTCTGCCATAGCCCGTCCAGGCCGGCAGGCCGCCTCTTCGTATATTTGCCCGTATTTTTCCGGGGTTTTGTGCGTTTTATCTGAATTATACATTTAAACTATAATTTATGCAATAATTATTAATAAAAATTCATTTTCCGTCGAAAAGGTGTTGCATTTTTATTCATATTCGTGTATATTAAGTTTACGTTATGAATGATATTCCCACAGAATACAACAAAAGAGGTATCGGAGGTTATAGAAATGAAGGAAAAAGTTGTTTTAGCCTACTCCGGCGGACTGGATACAACCGCTGTCATCCCATGGTTAAAGGAGACCTTTGGCTATGATGTCATCTGCTGCTGCATTGACTGTGGCCAGGGCAATGAGCTGGACGGCCTTGAGGAGCGCGCCAAAATGTCCGGCGCATCCAAATTATATATTGAAAATGTTATTGATGAATTTTGTGAAGATTATATCATGCCCTGCGTTCAGGCCGGTGCCGTATATGAACACAAATATCTGCTCGGCACAAGTATGGCCCGTCCGGTCATTGCGAAAAAGCTTGTGGAAATTGCCCGCAAGGAAGGTGCTGTTGCCATCTGTCATGGCGCCACCGGAAAAGGCAACGATCAGATCCGCTTTGAGCTTTCTATTAAAGCACTGGCTCCGGATATTAAGATCATCGCCCCATGGCGGATGACCGACCTGTGGACCATGCAGTCCCGCGAAGATGAAATCGCCTACTGCAAGCAGCACGGCATTGACCTTCCCTTTGGTGCAGACAGCAGTTACAGCCGCGACCGTAACCTGTGGCACATCAGCCACGAGGGACTTGAACTGGAGGATCCGGCCAATGAGCCGAATTATGACCACCTGCTTGTTCTTGGCGTAACTCCCGAAAAAGCTCCGGATCAGGACGAATATGTGACCATGACCTTTGAAAAAGGTGTTCCAAAAAGCATCAACGGCCAGGAAATGAAAGTCGCCGACATTATTAAAAAATTAAACGAGCTCGGCGGTAAGCATGGTATCGGCATTGTCGATATTGTGGAAAACCGTGTTGTTGGTATGAAATCCCGCGGCGTTTACGAGACTCCGGGAGGAACGATCCTTATGGAAGCACATCAGCAGTTAGAGGAGCTTGTGCTCGACCGTGCCACCATGGAAGTGAAAAAGGACATGGGCAACAAGCTGGCACAGGTTGTTTACGAAGGCAAATGGTTTACTCCGCTGCGCGAAGCCATTCAGGCATTCGTCACTTCCACTCAGGAATATGTGACTGGTGAAGTCAAATTCAAGCTCTACAAAGGCAATATCATCAAAGCCGGCACGACCTCACCGTATTCTTTATACAGCGAATCGCTGGCCAGCTTCACCACAGGCGATCTCTATGATCACCATGATGCTTCCGGCTTTATCACTTTGTTTGGCCTGCCGCTAAAGGTTCGTGCCATGAAGATGGCTGAGGCCATGAAAAATAACAATAAATAATCTGCAATAAAAGCAGACATCACCGTACCGCACAGAAACGGTAAGGTGATGCCTGCTTTTGCAATATCCTGAATCATTTATCTTTTGTATATTCATCATTATCCTGCCTTCATGGCTTCTTTTATCTTCTTTACATCCTCTGACAGTAGATCCACCTTGAGTTCATACATCTTCGACCGGTCTGCCACCTTAATTGCCATATTCAGCTTATTAATCAGCTCCACATGATTTTCAGCCAGCACAGCCAGGTGCTTATCTGTCTGGTTTTCCACATGCAGCCTAAGATCAACAACAACATGGGTAAGCTCTTTCAGTCTCCGCTCATGCTCGGCAAACCCGCCTTTAAGCTCCGTTTCGTTGCCCTTGACCTCTGCCATGTCAGCTTTAAGCTCCGCAACATCACCTTTAACCTCTACCATATCGGCCTTAAGTTCTGCTACATCGCTCTTAAGCTCCGCTACGTCACCCTTAACCTCTGCTATATCAGCCTTAAGTTCTGCTACGTCGCTCTTAAGCTCCGCAACATCACCTTTAACCTCTACCATAT
>CASFBR010000125.1 GCA_949292795.1 uncultured Eubacteriales bacterium | reverse complement strand
GGCAAATGGAAGCAGTACGGCAGGAGCCACCGGAGGAAGTAAAGCGCCTGCTTCCGGCAGCGGCTATGGCCAGACGACAGGCGTGATTCTTGTGCAATATGAAGATGAAAAGGGAAATGAGTATTCTCAGGAAGTGTCTGTGACAACGCAGATCATTCCGCCGGAGGGCGAGGAACCGGCGGAGGTTGTTGAAAAATCTTCACAATGGTGGATATCTATCGTCTTCGGATTGGTGGCCGTGCAGGCGGTGATCTTTATTTTAATCGGTATACACCGGCACCGGAGTATCTGAGTGGGACACCGGGCTGGCGGCGCGGTATGCCACTGCTCGCCGGATTTTTTGATAATGCGTTCCGAACAGATAGCGTGTATACTATTCTTAAGAAAACAGATATTTGCCGGGTAACTATTCAGCCATGCGGCCGCAGAGACAAAAAAACGGAGCGAGTTTACTTGCAGAGGTGATTTTAGCTCTGCGGACATACGGCGTTTAGGCGTCATCGAGCGTTTAGCCGCGTATGCGGCGGAAAGCTGCCAAGGCAGCGCAAACGCGAGATGCATGGCTGAATAGCTACTTTAACGGAGCTTGGCAGGTATCTTAAATTGAGGAGGTATACCAAATGAATTATGTTGTATTCTTTACGGATGAAATGAGGGCTGAAAATCTGGGGTGTTACGGGCATCCGCTGGCAAAGACGCCAAACTACGACCGGCTGGCGGCGGAAGGCACCTTATTTGAAAATCATTATGTCGCCAATCCGGTTTGCGTAGGCTCACGATGCGCTTTGTTTACCGGGTGGTATCCTCATGTCAATGGATTCCGCAGTCTGCTGAACTTTATTTCTCCGGCAGACCCGAATTTTCTGGAAGAGCTTAAGGAAGCAGGGTACCAGGTGGTCATGTACGGGAAAAATCATGCGCTGGATGCGGCGGCAACAAAAGCGTCGCTAAGTATATATGATGGCTGTGATGGTTCTAAAGGGCAGGAGAGCGTATGGCGTGATACAGAAGAAACACGGAAAAAGCGGGGACGGCATCTGTTTTCAGATGATTATACGATGCTGTTTCCTGCGATGGATGATGACGAGCTGGAGGAAATGCATGATACGCAGATCGTCAGGCAGAGTGTGGCGTTTATCGAACAGTGGAAACCCACTGATCCGCCATTTTTCCTGTTTATATCGATAAATGCGCCCCATGCGCCGTATGTCTGCCCGAAACGTTATTATGATATGTACCCGCCGGAGCAGTTTGTACTGCGCCGGTACCGGGAGGGGCATGAACCGTCCTTTATGAGATGGCTCAGGGAGTATTCAGAGTTTGAGCAGACTCAGGAGACGGTTTTTCAAAAATGCGCGGCAGTCTATCAGGGCATGATCACATACTGTGACGATATGCTGGGACGTGTTTTAGATGCGCTGGAGCGCAGCGGACTGTCGGAAACGACGATGGTGACTGCGACCTCCGATCACGGTGATTTTGCCGGAGACTACGGCCTCGTAGAAAAATGGCCCAATGCATTTTATGATGATCTTACAAAGACCCCTCTGATTATGCGGATGCCGGGCGGGGCAAAGGGACACAGGGTCAGCGCTTTGGTATCGGAGGTGGATATTTTTCCGACATTTTTTGACTGTGCGGGTATTGCTCCGGCTCACGACCAGTTTGGTCATTCGCTGCGGCCGATGCTTAACGGCGCTTCGGGAAATGAAAATGCAGCGGTGTTTTGCGAGGGCGGCTATGATCTCAGGGAACCGCAGTGCTTTGAAGGAACCGAGCGGGATTATGCATTTCTTTTAAAAGAAAATTGCATATATTATCCGAAAATGCTGGTTCAGCAGGAGCATGGTGAAAGTGTCTGCCGCGGAACAATGATGCGTCAGGGCCACTATAAGCTGATTTTGCGAAGCAATGGTGAACATGAATTTTTTGACCTGAAGCATGATCCGATGGAGGAACATAATCTTTATGAATGTATAGAATATGCTCCGGAAATCCGTCGTATGGAAAAGGAAATGCTTTTGTGGTATATCCGCACGTCTGATGTGGTGCGCCGGCTGGAATGATGCGATACACCGGGATGACGGGGACAGCGTGAGGGACAGGCGCGAAGCGGTTTGCAGGAAGCCATTGTTAAAAATTGTTGAAAACTGCCGATATTTTATGGGCGTATGTCGATAAGTTTACAGGACAAGATACTTTAAAAATCGGAATATTTTTGGTAAAATAAGAATGTGACCGGTACAGGAAGCTCCTGCGGTCATTATCCGGCCATAAGGCATGGTCAGCGCGCTCCTTTGACCGGAAGCCTCATTTCTGGAAAATCTGTCGGAAGTATTATGCCAGGTATTCGATCTTTGTCTATCCAATCGGTACAAATCTCCCCTCGCCAAAGAAAATTTTAAATAATTGCGCATGTCATCGTCTTATTGTGCAGGAACATAGCTGAAATTTGTGCGGGAACATATTTGAAATTTGTCCGGAACACGGTTAAAATCCGTTACACTGGCCTTTGCAAAACGGTGCAACTGATGCTATACTTAAAATGATTATGTGTACGATAAGAAGGCAGGTGGACTGATGGATATTCAGGTAGGAGATGTAATAAAGCTGAAAAAGAAGCATCCTTGCGGGAGCTTTGAATGGGAGGTTTTGCGGATCGGTGCAGATTTCCGTTTAAAATGTATGGGATGCGGTCATCAGATTATGATTCCAAGAAAGCAGGCTGAGAAAAATATAAGGCAGATCACTCCGGCGTCACAGCGCGGCATATGAGCCGGGGCAGGAAGCTGCCGAAGGATGCAAAATTATAGTTTGTTGTGTAACGTATAAAATTATATTTGTCCTGTAACGCATAGCAGAGATGATGCTCCGGCCGTATGTCCGGCTCTGGCGAATGTCAGCTGCAAGCAAGCTTGCGCAGCCTTCGTCCGAGCCGTCCGCATGGCTGAATAGTTACGGATTTTTTGAAAAAGTGCTTGCGTTTCTGGTTTAAACATGGTATTCTTATAAGCTGTGAGATAAGCATACCGGCTGGGATAATGCCGGTTTAAGCAGAGCTTCACGCAGAGATAATCCTTGCTCTCCGCGCATCGGAGGGCCAACAGACCAGAAGGAGGTGCACTTGGCATGCATAAGTATGAATTAACCGTAGTCGTTAGTGCGAAGGTAGAAGATGACGTGAGAACAGCGACCATCGAGAGAGTAAAAGAGTATATCACTCGTTTCGGCGGTACTGTAACGAACGTTGACGAATGGGGTAAGCGCAGACTTGCTTATGAAATTCAGAAAATGAAAGAAGGTTTCTACTACTTCATCACTTTTGAATCCGATTCAAACTGCCCGAACGAGGTTGAACATCGCGTACGCATCATGGAAAATGTAATCCGTTATTTATGCGTTAGACAGGACGCCTAATCAGGAGAGGATGGTCCAGGCATGAATAAAGTCATTTTGATGGGACGTTTGACAAGAGACCCGGAAATCAGATATTCGCAGGGTGAAAAAGCAACCGCAGTTGCAAGATATACACTTGCTGTCGACCGCTCATACCGGCGCGACGGTGAGAATAATGCCGATTTTATCGGCTGTGTCGCCTTCGGCCGTACGGCGGAGTTTGCTGAAAAGTATTTCAGACAGGGGACAAAGATTGCTATTGTGGGACGTATTCAGACCGGAAGCTATGTGAACAAGGACGGCGTAAAGGTATATACAACCGACGTTGTCGTGGATGAACAGGAGTTTGCCGAGAGCAAGGCAGCCAGCCAGAATAATGGCTATGGCGGCGGCAACAGCTATCAGGCAGCACCGTCACGGCCTGAGCCCAGCGCGGCCATCGGCGATGGTTTTATGAATATTCCGGAAGGCATTGATGAGGAATTGCCATTTAGTTAATGTGTCTGACACGGGGTCAGGGCATTAGCGTCAATTTGTTTGATGAAGGAGGTTTTTGCTATGCCATACAATAAAGAGAGAAGCGACGCTCCGATGAGAAAACGCGGCGGCCGCAGAAGAAAAAAGGTATGTGTATACTGTGTTGATAAGAACGCAGTGATCGATTACAAAGACGTGAACAAGTTAAAGAGATATGTATCTGAAAGAGGCAAGATTCTTCCAAGAAGAATTACCGGAAACTGTGCAAAGCATCAGAGAGCTTTAACAGTAGCGATCAAGAGAGCAAGACATATCGCTTTAATGCCTTACGTCCAGGAATAATGCATTTAAAAAGCCGGATTTCCCGTGTTTGAGGGAGTCCGGTTTTTTAAATGCTTTTTTAATGATACGAATTTGATACTGTTAATAATTATTGCCTGAAAAGTACTGCCCGTAATGGCTGAAAAATGAATGAATCCTTATGGCTGCGCCAAACGATTGTAAAAATTGACCGTTTTTGAAATTTTTGTTCAGGCATTTGTAAAGCATATGTGATATACTAAAACTCAGATATAACAGGAGAGACAAGGAGGAGTTTCAATGAAGGTTTTAGGTATCTCTTTTGGCCGTAAGGGGCACTGCTCGGACATCCTTACAAAGGAAGCGCTGTTTGAAGCAAAGCGCTGTGGAGCAGAGGTGGAATTTATTAACGTGATCGATCTGAATATCGGACACTGTACTGCATGCGGCGCATGCTCCGCTGCAAGAGACCGGGGCAAGCAGGTAAAGTGCTACCGCAAGGATGACTATCATATCCTTGAGGAGAAGGTGCTGGATGCCGATGGTATTGTTCTGGCCGCACCGGTGTATGTTGTAGGTCCTGTGGGCCAGCTTAAAAACTTTATCGACCGTTTTGGCCCCGCTCATGACCGCGCTTCTTTAAATAAAGAGCAGGAGCGCCGCAAAAAAGAAGGGCTCGAGCTGCTGGATGCAAGATATTTTAAGGATCGTCCGATCGCCTATATTTCTGTGGGCGGCGCGATTACACAGAACTGGGTTTCTATGGGTCTGCCGACGATGCATCTGTTTGGCATTTCTGTTAAAATGAAGAGTGTCGGACGTCTGGATGCCTACGATATGGGACGTACCGCCAATCCGGTACTGGATGAAAAGCTGATGGCAAAGGCAGCCGTGCTTGGCCGCTCTGTGGCTGAGAATCTCGGACGCCCGCTTGAGGAGATGACATTTGCCGGCGACGACGGCTGCTGCCCGGTATGTCATAATAATCTGCTGACATTTACAGGCACAACGACCATTGAATGTCCGATTTGCGGTATTAAGGGCCAGGTAAGCGTGGACGGCGATCAGATGCATGTGACGTTCAGCGAGTATGAGCAGAATCGTGCCCGCGGCACAGAGAATGGCCAGATCGAGCATTGCGAGGAGATTGCCAGCATGATCCCGGTTGCCATTAAAAAGCTTGAAGAAAATAAAGACCGCCTTCCAAAGCTGCTTGAGAAATACGAGCACTTTGAAGAGACGATCGCGAATATGTAAGCACACAGGCTTTAAAGCCTGTGAAAAAAGCCCGGATGCGGTTTGGGCTGTGATATGATATGTACCCTCTTTACCGGACAGCCAGTAAAGAGGGTATTTTTTCTGCCATGTCCGGATTTCTATAAAATGACTGTTTACATAGGATCATCATAAAAATCATCGTCCATAGCCGCGCCGTTGGCGATGATTTCACGGCCGGTTACGCCCTTGCGGATGCGTTCCTGCTCGATCAGATCACTGAGGAAATCCTTCACCTCATGGCTGCGTTTAATATTTTTCAGGACAAGCACCGGGTCCGAATCATCGGTCGTGCGCATGGTAATTGTGCCTGTACCGCAGATGAGGTTGCCAAGCGACCGCTTGAGTGTAATATCCAGAATACGGTAGAGGAGACACTCGTGCTCCCGCTGATTGATCAGGCCATGATGACAGTAGATACGGCCGTTGGCGACACGGTATTTTTCAAAGGTAAATGGAAACCACAGGATATGCTTGCGATCCTTCCATAAAATAGATGAATTATGATCGGATGACATTCAAAGTACCCCCTTTAATTAAAAAAAGTAAATGACAGGCCACTGCTCAGACAACCGGGCTGCTGCGAATATAAAGCATTTTCCGGCTTTACAGAAAATCCTGTATTTTGTAATTATTGCATTATGTCCGCTGCGGCGGCCATGATAGGGCTTTGCCATGATGCGTACCTTTGTGTAGAAGAGTGTCCTTCAGGCATTGCGCAAAAGACGCGGTATAATGGCTGCTTTGCGGCTATTATATCATGTACAGAGAGGTACTGCAATAAAAAGCAGGATGCATAGCTGAATAGTTACTAACTTACCGGTTCGTTGAGCTTTTAAGTGCATAATTCCAGCCGGGTACGCCAGTATGAAAGCTGTCTCTGGCAATCCGGCACTTCATTATACATTTCCAGACAGCTGATGAGTCCCCTCATACCGGATGGATTACCGCCGGACGCAGATTTTTTCCACCAGCGGATCGCCTCCTGTGATTTTCCGCAGCTTTGCAAAGCGGCGGCAGTCTTTTCGGCATCGGTTACGGCTTTTGCAATGGCTTCCCAGACCGTATCTGTAAAATCACTTTCATAATAATATTCGATTTCGTAAATATTTTCCTTCAGTGCGCGCAGGTTACCGCCTATGGCGGCCAGACGGTAGAGCCGTTCCGCTGCTTCATAAATCGGAAAGCATGTCCCGGCAGCAGGGCCGTATCCGTCCAAAAGCGTTATATCCTCACGCCAGTCTGTAAAATCCGCTTCATCATAAATATCATCGGCTTCGTTTAAAATCTGTTCCGGCCGCGGGTCCTTCAGATCATATCCATTCCAGTTATATGAAAGCCCCTCCATGACATCCGGGAGTGCATCCGGCGCGCAGATGGACATGATTTCTTTTAAAATATGCAGCTGATCGTTCTTAAGGGAACGGTCTCCTGCCGGATTATAAAGTATGGATAGACAGAAAATTTCTTCAGGACGGATCGTCCGGCGGCTATAAATGTCGTTTTTTGCCGTTGAGCGCTCAATAGGCGGGCCTTCCAACCATAATGAACCGGCAAGGGCTTCATCTGCCTGACAATCGATTCCATAGTAATAAAACAACCCCTGGATAAGACTGGAATAGCTGGAACAATGCTTTGGCAGAGGATTTTTACGCAGATGGTCGGCGATTTCGTGTCTGGTCAGCATTATAGGAACTCCTTTCTTGAACACGAATCATAAAGCGTTTAGCCGCGTATGCGGCGGAAAGCTGCGCCAGCAGCGCAAACGCGGGATGCATGGCTGAATAGTTATATTTTACCATAAAATTGGTGTATAAGAATAGATTTTTTGGAGCAGTTGGTTTCATTTTTGAAACCGCTGCTTTTTTTACGGCCTAAAAATCCATGGACGAAACAGCATGAATACAGGCGGAACCATATGTTTTTTGTGTGAAGCCGCTGATGATGACTTCGCACGCTCCCGAATACCAAAGCTTATATAATAAAGCCATCTTCAGAAGGAGTACGCACCGGACGCTGGTTACATCAGCCATACGGTGCATCATGGAAAGGAGCGTGTTTCATATGAAATACAGTGTATGTGTGGACCTGCTGTATCTGGAGTTGACCGCACACGGGCCGGTGTTTGCAGATACCGAAAAGATTCTGGCAGGTATGGAGCTCGTGAAAAAAACGGGGTTTGATTGTGTTGAATTTTGGGACTGGGCGGATAAGGATGTGGAAAAATTGCTGGCCAGGCAAAAAACGCTTGGATTAAACGTCACATCGATATGCGCGAAGGACCGGGGGCCGATCACGGATGCAGCAAATCACGAAAAGGCGCTGGCCGGATTAAAGGAGACAATCGAGGTGGCCGGACGTTTTGGCTGCTCAAAAATCATCGTTACCGCTTCGCCGGTGCCGGGAATTAGCCGGGCAGAGAGCCATAAAAATATTGTAAAGAGCTTAAAGGAACAGGCAAAGCTGGCAGAGCAGGAAAATGTAACGCTGCTGCTTGAGCCAATCTGCTTCCCGGTTCCCGAATTTTTCACAGACAGCGCGGAACCTTTTTCTGTGATTGATGAGGTTGGAAGTCCGAACCTGAAATTGCTGTATGACATTTTCCATTATCAGCTAATGGAGGGCAATATTGCGAATACTTTAAAAAATCATCTGGACAAGATCGGTCATATTCATATCGCCGCGGCTCCGGACAGAACAGAGATTAACGACGGTGAGCTCAATTACAGCTATCTTCTCGGGCTGTTGCAAAAACTCGGCTATGACGGCTATGTGACGCTTGAATATATGCCGACAATGGAAAAGGAAGAAAGCCTTTTGGCTTGTAAGGCTGTATTGATCTAATAAAATACATTTTCTAAGAGAAGAAAAGGAGGGTTTTGACAATGATCAAAAAAAAGGGAATGGCATGGGCGCTTTCAATCGCTATGGCCGCAGGATGTCTTGCTGCCTGTGGGAGCAGTGAGAATACGCAGACACCGGCAGAGGATACGGTTTTGGACAGCGGCACAGATACGTCTGCATCGGGCAGCGAAGCAGCCGAAGCCGGAACCGCCGCTTCGGAAGATAGCGGCAGCGGTGCGGATACATCCGGTACGTCTGAAAACGGCGGTAATTACAATGTGACCTGGGATGATATTGTGGATGTGAATATGATGTATCTTGCAACATCGACCATTCCGGCAGGGCTTCCGGATGTAGAGGATGCGATTAATGCAATCACAGAATCGGAAATCAAGGTTCATGTGAATCTGGAAATGGTGGAAACCGGAAGCTACGCGCAGCAGGTGAGCCTGCGGATGGCATCCAGCGAGCCTACCGATCTTCTTTTGACGATGCCTGCGGACTCTGCATCATTTACATCAATGCAGGCGCAGAATCAGTTAATGGATATTACGGATCTTCTGGCGGAGTATGGGCAGGACATCCAGAACATCATGGGGGATAAGCTGAAGGGAACTTCCGCGAACGGGCGTATTTACGGAGTTCCGGGAAACCGGACTTATGTTGTGAGTACATGGATCATTATGCGCACAGATGTACTGGAAGCCCTGGGGCTGCTTGAGAAGGCGCAGAACATGACAAGTATGGATGAATACGAAGAGATTCTTGAGGCCGTAACATCCAGCGAGGAATATAGCAGCCTTGCAGGTATCGTATCCTCCGATGGACAGGGCACCTGCCTTGGCATCACCCCGGGGTATCTGGCTACCGATACTTTCGCTGATGCGACATGCTATGACTCTTTAGGTGATAATAATTTTCTCATTTCGGTCAATCCGGAGGGAACCGATTCAACTATCCGCAACAGCTATGCCACTGAAGAATTTAAGGCTATTTATGAGAAAATGCATGACTGGTATGAGAAAGGCTATGTATACAAAGATACGGCTACAAATTCCGAGATGGCAGAGTCTCTCGTAAAATCCGGCGTGGCATTTTCCTATATCGGCAACTGCGAGGAAGGTGTGGAAACATTAAAATCGACCGCCTGCGGTATGCCAATGACATGTGTAAAAGTACGAACCTATCCGGTAACTACGAGCTCTCTGACAAAGTTTGTGTGGACGATACCCAATGCGGCCAGAGAGCCGGAGGCAGCCATGACCTTTCTGGATATGATGTTTACGGACGCCCGTATTGCCAATCTTTTAGCCTGGGGAATTGAAGGCCGGGATTATGAAGTTGTAGACGGTGAGGCCCGCTATGTCAACGGCGAAGAGGGCGCTTATCATTCCGATGATTTTCTTTTCGGAAATCAGTTTATCACCCTTCCATGGCAGGGAGACGGCGCGGATTTTCGCGAAAAATGTGAGGCTGTTGAAGCGGCGGGGACGGTCAGCCCGTATCTTGGTTTTACAGCGGATACATCTTCCGTGACCAACGAGATCGGTGCGGTAACCAACGTAATCTCCGAGTTTAAGGGACAGGTTCATACTGGTTCCTGCGACCCGTCGGTGTACGATGATTTTCTTGAAAAGCTGGAGGCAAACGGCGCGGATAAGATTATCGAGTGCTATCAGACACAGTTAAATGACTGGCTGGCCCAGTAGTGATCCAAATAATAATATTGCGGTATGCCTGCGGGCATACCGCCCCAGAATAATGACAGGAGGTTCGGTTCATAGAATGAGTAAATTAAGAATTGGTGTAATTGGTATTGGTGTGATCGCGACAACAAAGCATATTCCATCGCTGATCAAAAGAGACGATATTGAAATCAGAGCTTTATGCGATATTGAGCCCGGGCGCTGTGAAAAGGCGAAGGCGGACTTTAATCTGGATGGGGCAAAGGTATACACAGATTACCATGAGCTGTGCGCGGACCCGGAGCTGGACGTTGTCCATGTGTGCACGCCGAATCCGCTGCACTGCCCGATGACGATTGAAGCGCTGGAGCATGGCAAGCATGTACATTGTGAAAAGCCCATGGCTTGTACCTGGGCCGATACGCAAAAGATGATCGCAGCGGCAAAAAAGGCCGGAAAAAAGTTGACAGTCGGACTTCAGTGGCGGTTTAACCCGGCGCCTTTAAAAATGAAAGCGCTTATTAAAGAAGGCTTTTTCGGAGATATTTATTATATGAAATCTCAGCAGCTCCGCCCGAGACGGCTTCCGGCTTACGGCGTGTATACAAGCAAAGAGCTCAACGGCGGCGGCGTACTTATGGATGGCGGCCCGCACTCTATCGATTTGCCTATGTGGCTGACCGATAATTATGATGTGGCCAGTGTCCGCGGCGTTATTTTTGACCGAATGAAATATTATCCGGAAGGCAATGACCTTGGCCCGTGGGATGTGGAGCATTTTGATGTGGAAGATACGGCTATGGCGATGATTACAATGAAAAACGGTATGATGATTTATATGGAAACCGCCTGGCTGATCAATATGCTTCAGGAGGCTCCCGGTGTGGTGGCTTCTTTGGCAGGAACAAAGGCCGGTGCGGATATGGTGGGACCTAAATTTGAGTCATCCTTGCGTATCAATCAGTATATTGACGGAAAGCTTAATATTTCCTCACCGGAAATTACCGAAGCTGTGAATATGAATGAATATGATATTAACCACTGGATCGAAGCAATCAAAAATGATACGGACCCGGCGGTACTTCCGGAACAGGCTGCGGTAGTCACCCGGGTGATCGAAGCAATTTACGAATCCGCTGCAACCGGAAGAACGGTTGTATTTGACTGAGGCGATTGCAGTCAAAGTATAGCCCATAAAAATTGAATAGCAGATTGTTATTGAAAACGGCGCCCCGATGGTATCCTCCTTCTTCCTTGCGGGGCGCTGTTTTTGTGCGAGTGCGCCCGGATAAGCTTTGGAAGCCGGACCGGCAAATGAGCGGAGCGGTTGCAATTTGAAGGTCAGAGTGATATTCTTAAATCATAAATGTTTATGGGGAGGCATAAGATGAACGTACTGCAAAATTTGATGGAGCTTTATAATCAATTACCGGCAGACAGCACCTATCGCGTGGTGGCTAAAGGAATTTTAGAAAATTTAAGTGCTGCGGCGGAAGGGACGATCTATGATGTAGCGGAATTGACAGATTCCTCCAGAACGACAGTATGGCGTATGGTACAGAAGATGGGGTATAAAAACTATTCCGATTTTCGATATGCGCTTAAGGCGGCGGTGTCCCAGTATACCTATTATAACCGCGTGCTTTCCGGCAGTCTGGATATAGACGGGATCATGGCTGAGTGCGGCGTTCAGTTGAAGGCCGCATGGAAGCTTGTGGAGAAAAATTTTTCCCGGGAGCAGGCAATCGGGCTTGCACAGAGGATTCACAGCAGAAAAAAGATACGTTTTTATTTTTATGCCCGCTATTATTCGATCTACTCCTTCCAGCAGAATCTTGCCATGGATGGCAAAGATACGGCATATTACCTGCTGCTGCCGGAGATGCTTTCGGACGCAAAGTCGCTGGGGGAGGACAGCATTGTCTTTATTAATTCCATTGAGTTTTCAGAAACAATGGATTTATCGCCGGTATTTGAAATACTCCGGCGTCAGAAGTGTCATATTGTACTGGCAAACTGCGGAAAATCGCGTTATGAGGGACAGGCAGATGAAATTTTGTTTCGCGCTGCGGATTTTTCAGATGCGATGGGTATCGCTTCAAATACAGTGTTTGAGACATTTTTCGTCATGGTCAGTGAGATTTACCGCAGACTTTATCTAAACGGCTGAGACAGATGCAGGCAGGGGAATGATTTTATGCAGGAAGAAGATTTGGCAATCACAATCGATTGCGGCGTATCGGAAAAGAAAAATGTGCCGGCACACCGCCACTCGGATTTAGAAATGCATATGGTTATCAGGGGCAGCGGGCAGTTTGGGCTGGACGGCCGGACTTACCCGGTTAGCGCCGGGGAATTTATTGCTATTGATTCAGATGTGCTTCATCAGATATGGTGTTCTCCGGATTTTGAAACTGTGTGTATCCATGTCAAACGGCAGTTTCTGGAAACGTATGTGCCGGAGCTGGAGCATTTAAGACTGGTCTGCGATGCGGGCGCCGCAGGGACGCACGCACAGATGTACCAGGCAATCTGCCGGAAGCTCGAAGAACTGCCGCAGCTTATCCGCCAGAAGCCGTTTGGCTATGCGCTGTACGCCCGCGCGGCGGTGATGGAGGTCTTATTTCTCCTGGTCAATGGCTTTTCGGTACGCCGCTTAGATGATGAAAGCAGGCCGAAGGACAGCCATGAGCGCATGGCATGTATTTTGGACTATGTGGAAAAGCATTACCAGGAAGCGCTGACGCTGGAAATGATTTCGGAGCAGTTTGGTTTAAGCCGGGAATATTTTAGCAGGCTGTTTAAGAAAACAATGGGGATGAATTTCAGCCGCCATTTGCAGCTTGTCCGTCTGGCCCATATCTATGATGATCTGGAGCATACGAATGACAGTATTATGGATATTGCCGGCCGGCACGGCTTTGGGAATTATAAGCTGTTTACAAAGCTTTTTCGGGAAATCTACGGATGTATGCCAAGAGATGTCCGAAAATCACAGCAGGCCGTTAATGCCGCAGATGGTCATTGATTCTGAAGGGGCGTTTAATGCCGCAGAGGTGCACTGATTCCGAAAGGTGCGATTAATTCCGAAAGGGTCCGTTAAGTCTGGTGAGGTGTTAAGATGAATGATTTGAGAAATGATGCGGATATAATTATTAAAGAAGCGATTCAAAATGTACTTCCGGATTCGGCAGTGGTTCGGGCGCTTCAGGAAATGGATATAAAATGTCCGCGGATTCATGTAGTTGCTGTGGGAAAAGCGGCGTGGCAGATGGCAGCAGCCGCATCGAAATATCTCGGCAGCCGTATCTGCCGGGGAATTGTGATTACAAAATATGGCCATGTGAAGGGTGACATACCGGACATGACCTGCTTTGAGGCCGGACACCCGGTGCCGGATGCCAATTCATTTGCAGCAACCGGGGAAGTCCTGAGGATGGTGCGGCCTCTTGGGGCGTCCGACGCCGTTTTATTTTTGCTTTCCGGCGGAGGATCGGCACTTTTTGAAAAACCACTGATTCCGGCTGACGAGTTGGAGGCGATTACTCATCAGCTTTTAGCCAGCGGCGCGGATATTGTGGAGATGAATACGATACGCAAACGGCTTTCCGGAGTAAAGGGCGGACGGTTTGCCATGATGTGCGCACCGGCGCCTGTATACAGTATTGTCTTAAGCGATATTCTCGGTGATCCGCTGGATATGATCGCCTCGGGCCCCGCCTGTCCGGACAGCTCTACCTGTGAGCAGGCGCAGGCAATCGTTGAAAAATACGGCCTCCGATTAAGCGCACAGGCATGGGAATGTCTGAAAAAAGAAACACCGCACCGTCTGGAACATGTATATACACAGATTACCGGAAGTGTGCGGCAGCTATGCCGCGCGGCCGCAGATGCCTGCCGTGCGCTGGGCTATACTCCGCTGCTGCTGACGGATCATCTGGACTGCGAGGCGCGGGAAGCAGGCGCTTTTTTGGCTGCCATTGCAAGGACACATCAGGAAGATGCGCAGCGTCTGGCATTTATTGCCGGGGGCGAGACTGTGGTTCATGTAACCGGAAAAGGAAAAGGCGGCCGTAATCAGGAGCTGGCATTAAGCGCAGCCCGCGGTATTTCAGGGATAAAAAGAGCCGCCATATTCAGTGTGGGAAGCGACGGCACAGACGGCCCCACAGATGCTGCCGGAGGCTACTGTGATGGAGAAACGGAAGAAACGCTTAACGCTCTTGGCATAGATATTTATGAGACGCTTCAAAATAACGATGCTTACACAGCTCTGGACATGTGCGGGGGACTGATCCGCACCGGCCCGACGGGGACGAATGTTAATGATGTCGCTGTTGTGCTGTTAAGATAGTATGGTGCGGTTAAGATCGTATGGTGCAGTTAAGATTGTGTTATAGCCAGTACACTGGCCTTGCCGCCTGTAAAATAAAAAAGGGGACTTTTTGTCTATGATTTATTTGGATAATGCAGCTACGGCACTGCGCAGGCCGCCTTGTGTATGTCAGGCCGTGACTGCAGCAATGGAGACATTTGGAAACAGCGGGCGCGGAGCCAATGCCGCATCGCTTTTGGCTGCCCGGACGATTTATGAGGCCCGGGAAAAGCTGGCCGGACTGTTTGGCTTTTCCCGCCCGGAGCGGGTATGCTTTACGGCCAATGCTACGGAAGCGCTGAATATAGCGATCCGTGGACTGCTGCATCCGGGGGATCATGTGATCACGACCGATCTGGAGCATAATTCGGTGCTCCGTCCGGTATATGATATGGAAAAACAGGGGGTGGCCGTGAGTTTTCTTCGGGCGGATGCAAAGGGGTGTATTCATACTGAACAATTACCGGAGCTGCTCCGGAAGAACACAAAATGTATCATCTGTACCCATGCTTCCAATCTTACAGGGAATTTGCTGGATATTGATGAAATTGGAGCATGGGCCAGGGCTCACGGCCTGCTGTTTATTGTCGATGCCTCTCAGACCGCGGGCTGCTTTCCGATCCATATGGATAAAGCTCAGATCAGCGTGCTGTGCTTTACCGGGCATAAAGGGCTTATGGGGCCGCAGGGCACCGGGGGCCTGTGTGTCGCCGGGGATGTGGATATAAAACCTCAAAAATCCGGCGGCACGGGGGTCTGGTCGTACCTGCATGAGCAGCCGGAGGAATACCCCGCGAGGCTGGAAGCGGGAACGCTCAACAGCCATGGGATCGCAGGGCTGTCAGCTGCTGTGGATTATATTTCATCTGTGGGGATTCAAGCCATCCATGAAAAGGAATATCAGCTGATGCGCCGTTTTTACGAAGGTGTCAGGGAGATTTTCGGTGTGCATATTTACGGAGACTTTTCCGGGGATCGGGCGCCGGTGGTGGCATTAAATATCGAAGGACTGGATTCGGGAGAGGTGGAAGATATTTTATCACAGGATTTTGATATTGCCGTGCGCTCCGGCGCGCATTGCGCGCCGAGAATACATGAGGCGCTTGGCACAAAAACAACCGGCGCAGTCCGTTTTTCCTTTGGATGGTTTAACACACAGGAAGAGATTGACCAGGCGGTTGCGGCGGTGCGAAGCATCGCGCGTATGTAAAGCGTTATATAGATAAAAACAGCCGGAAGACAAAAGGTGTAAGGATTGCTGTAAAGTGTAAGGACTACCGGGATTAATGAGCCGGGATGAATAAGCCAGGATTAGCGGGTCAGGTTTTGAAGCCTCCGGTTGCGGGAGATGAACTGCTTTCGGGTCATAACATACAGGCCGCTGCCGTCTTTGGCGTGACCGCTGGCAATGCGGATGGCGTCAATAATGCCCCAGTAAATATTAGCGGCCAGCAGCATGGCTGAGAAGAACAGAAGCATCCCGGTTCCTTTAGTCAGCAGACAGATGACGAACATCAGCACAGCCAAAATGTCCATGCCAAAGGATATAAGTACGCGGCCGGAATGGCCGAGATAGATATTTTGAGCGCCGAAAACACCAAGGAAAAATGCAAGTATCGCTGCCGCTGCGCTGCTTTTTGGGGAGCGCTCGCTAAATTTGGAAAGGCCCTGCTTTTGATGGAGTACATACGCATTGATGGCGCTGTGAAGCTGCTGATGTATTTGTTCCGGCCCGGATAAGCAGATACTTTTGTACTGTGCGGCTGTAAACGGAAATTTGTTACCGCAATGCGGACATACCGTATGATAATCCGAGGTTGTGCGCATAAATGGAATAAAAAAGATTCGGGAAGTCTGACGTATTTTACGCATTACAAAATTTCCTGGTGTGTGGCAGACCGGGCAGACAAAATCATTTACTGTCTGATCGGTCAGAAGCTTGTTTTGAATAGATACTCGATAGATCATGTGTGTACCTCCTGAAATTTTTTCGCCGGTTTTTTTGCATCCCGGCCGCATGGCTGTGGGAGTAGTGATTCAGCCAAGCATCTCGCGTTCCCGCTGCAAAGCAGCTATACGCCGCATAAGCGGCTGAACGCTCGATGGCGGCTAAACGCCGTATGTC
>CASFBR010000124.1 GCA_949292795.1 uncultured Eubacteriales bacterium | reverse complement strand
TGTGATATTCTGGTCGTAGGAGGGGGAGCAGCCGGACATTCGGCGGCTGTGGCGGCAGCAAGAGCCGGAGCAAAGAAAATCATTCTCATGGAGCGATACGGCTATATGGGCGGTGATGCCACAGGCGCCTATGTGATTATGGTGCCGAATCTGTCATGGTATGATAAGTCATTCGTGCGCGGTTTGCAGGAGGAATGGTTTACCCGTCTGCAAAAGATTCCGGGGGCAGTGCTCGGGCCTGATCTGGATAAGATCGGAAGTACGGACAAAATTTATGTGAATCGCTGGAAGGCAATCCATGATTGTGTCAGCAGGGGTGGTTTTGGCGGATGCAAGGATGCCTGTCTTGTACGTTCTGTATATTTTGAGCCGAATCAGTTAAAGATTGAAATGGATAAGATGCTGCTTGAGCATAAGGACCGGATTCAGGTGATGTGCCATTCCTGGGGCGTGAAGCCGATCATGGAAGGACATACGATCAAAGGCGTTATTTTTGAAAGCAAGGAAGGGCGGCAGGCTGTTTTGGCCAATATTGTTATTGATGCCACTGGCGATGGAGACCTTTTTTCACAGACTGGAGCGCCTTTTGAGAAGCTTACCGATGCCGGCTGCCGTTCCAGTGCCACGGCGCTTGTATGGCGAGTGGGCGGTATTGACTGGAATGCTTATACGAACTGGCTCAATACTGTGCCGGGCGCATTTCCGATGATCGTTCAGGGGTTGCAAAAGATTGCCGGATATAAGACGATGCCGCTGCCATCCAACCAAAATGATATATGCTGGCTGAATAACTGGTTCTATGAATATGACTGTTCTTCGGTTAAGGACCTGACAAGGACAGAATTGACGGTGCGTAATTCGATCCGGGATATTGTGGACTTTTTGCGGGAAACGGTGCCATCTGCTTTTAAGGACGCCTTTATCTATGATATTGCGCCTCAGCTCGGAGCACGCTGCAGCCGGAGACTGATTGGTGAATATGTGATGAGTATTAAAGATTTTGCCACGGCAAGCCATTTTGATGATGTTATTGCATGGCATTCAACGATCTGCCAGATCAATGACTGCGGGCCGGTGGAATTGCCGTACCGCTGTATATTGCCTCAGAAGGTAGAAAATCTGCTGTGTCCGGGCCGTCATCTGTCCGCAGATACGGCGGCAATCGACTGGCTGAACCTGATCCCGCAGTGTGTCGGCACCGGTCAGGCCGCAGGTGTTGCTGCCGCAGTTGCTGCCCAGCAGGGAACAACGGTGCGTGATGTGGATATTCGCAGAGTCCAGGATATTCTTGTGGAGCAGGATGTTCCTCTGCCAAGAAATGAAAAATTCCGTGCCAAGGCTCCGGATTATGAAGAAATGGTTAAGGCTCATGAGTATGGTTTATATACCGATCTGGCAAAACGGTACGCTAAAGAGAATGGAAGTATTGATTCTTACCGCCAGTGGTAATAGGGGGGTATTTTAATGCTGACAAAACGTGAAAATCTGATAGAGGTGATGCAGGGAGGGACGCCGGACCGGTTTGTGAACCAATATGAAGCGTTCGCGCTGCTTATGGGTGTGCCTGTGTCGCCATGGAAACGTACGCCTTATGGAGGCGCCGAGGTTAAGGATGGATGGGGTGTAACAAAGGTATGGCCGGAAGGTACACCGGGGGCATTCCCCATGCATGATGAAGCCCATCTTGTCTGCCCGGATATTACCCATTGGCAGGATTATGTGAAAGCGCCGAGAACAGATTACCCTCAGGAAGCCTGGGATGGCGTCTGCCGGCAGGCGGATGCGGTAGATCGCACGGACAGGTTTGCGCTTGCGTTTCAAAACAGCGGCGTATTTGAAACATGCCATAATCTTCTGGGCCTGGAGGAATGTCTGGTAAGCTTTTATGAAGAGCCGGAGTGTATGCATGAACTGATTGATTATATTACGCAATATCAGCTGGCAGCGGCTAAAGAAATATGTGATCATCTCAGCCCGGATGGAATTTTCCTGCATGATGACTGGGGAACACAAATGTCTACATTTATTTCGCCGGACAGGTTTGAAGAATTTTTTGTGCCTGCCTATAAAAAAATTTACGGATATTATAAATCCAGAGGCGCCGGTCTGATCGTGCATCATTCGGATTCGTATGCGGCAACGCTTGTGCCTTACATGATCGACATGGGAATTAATATATGGCAGGGAACGCTTTCAACCAATAATATTCCACAGCTTATCCAAAGCTATGGGCCAAAGATTACATTTATGGGCGGCATTGATGATGGAAAGGTAGATGTGCCTGAATGGACGGAAGCGCTTGTGGATGCGCAGGTGCGCAGCGCGTGTCTGGAAAACGGAAGTCTTTATTATATACCATCGCTGTGCCAGGGCTTGCCGTTTAGTATTTATCCCGGCGTTCATGATGCAGTGACAAAAAGTATTGATCATATGAGCCGGGAAATCTTTGGAAATGCTCAAAATACGTCTCAGGGGGGTGCTTAACCGATGAAACCAGAGGAATTAAAGGATGCGTCGCTGGCATCTCCGGGAGGCACATACAGACTTTGCGAAAACCTTCTGACGGCAGCCTTCGGACAGCTGAGCGAGGAAAATATCGAAGTGTTTAAGGATCGTCTGCTGGATATGACCGGCTGTATTTTTGGCGGTGACATTGTGGAGGAGGACCGGTTCTTTTATGATTTTCTAAAACGCCAGGGCGGAGCGCCCGCCGCGCCCCTGTTTGCCGATAACAGCTCGGTGCGCCTGCCGCTTACAAGCGCAGTGATGCATAACTGCCTTCATGCCCGTGCAAATGATTACGGCAATATGGAGATGGTTGTTTTTGATGATCCCATTGCCAGTCACTACGGGGAGACGATTTTGCCGATGAATTTGACGCTGGCGGATGTGTATGGCGCAAGCGGTGAAGAATTTATTGCAAACAATATCGCTGCGGAGGATACTGTGGGCAGAATACTGTATACATTGCCGGTGCGCTGGCCGACAGATATGGAGCTGGGCTCCACCGCCGCAGCAGCTATTGCCGCCCGGTATTATGATCTGGATGCTTCTCAGACAGTGGCAGCATTTAGCTATGCGGCGACCAACGCCACAGATCCGGGAAATTCGTATTATGACTATTGTCAGGAATTTAAGTATCATAATGCCGAAAGCGCCCGCTGCGGCATCATGGCGGCAGAGCTGGCAAAAGGCGGCTGGCGCGGACTTAAAGACCCGTTTTTTGGCAATGCGGGACTGATTGCCAAAAAGGTGCCCTATGGAACGCTGCCGGATTTGTATGAGAAGGCGTTTGAGCGTCTTGGAGAAGTGTTTTTTACGGAAATGCGGTTTAAGCGCGGGCCTGGCGGGATGCCGACGATTGTTACCGCCGAGCTTGGCGCGAAGCTTCGGGGACAGATTATTGAGGCGGACGGCGCCTTTGACCCGGAAAAAATCAGGCGCATCATTATTTTTGAACCGGATCATCTGCGGAGAAACTATTATTCCAATCCGTTTTCCATGGCCGATCAGATCAATGCGCTGTTTTCTTACAGCTTTGCCTTTTGCTGTGCACTGTACTATGGCGGCCGGAGTGTAAAAAATGTACAGAGCCGTGACATTCAGTCACAGCCGCTGCTTGTGGAGCTTACAAAAAATACGGTTATGGATACTTACACTGTACCCGGTGGACTGCCGGTTTATAAAGGGAGTGTGGAGCTGAAAGACGGACGGGTATTTGAGGCGGAGGCCGATTTTATAAAAGAAATGTTTCTTTATCCTTCCAAAGAATTTTTAGTGCAAAAATTCTGGGATCAATTTAATGCGTTTGGAAAATTGCCAAAATCTGTCGGCGAAAAGATTATTGAGCTTGCGGGACGCATTGAAACATTAAAGGATATGAGAGAGTACACAGAATTGCTCACGATACACGTTTAGCCAAAAACCAGGCAAATCAATAGTGCCTGTCAAATATAACCCTATAAAAAGCCCCTGCGGTTATGATATGACCGCAGGGGCTTTGCTGTGAAGAAGGAGGATATTGATTTGTAAAAAGATTTTGCTATGAAAAGGCTGTTTATAAAGTGATATTTTCCATCAGCGGGGCAAGGCTGTCATAATCTTCAAGATGCATAATGATGTCCAGAGCACGTTCGGCCTTGGAATCCGGAATGATCATTTCGGCACAGACGCGGAAGCGTTCCATAAGCTCTTCATCCGAAAGCCGGCATTCGCCGGTATTGGAGCCGCGGGGATATTCGGTAAAATCCTGGATCGTCCGGCCGTCTGTGAGATCGATTTCCACCCGGGCGTAAAATGAACCAGGCTTTGTCTTTTTGAGTTCGCTGTATTCCGGCGCAACAATCATATGCACCTTATGCATAAATTCCAGAACCTTCGGATCGGTCAGACATTTTTTGTTCTGCCACTGTGGGCCGGGAACATAGCCCATGGCTGCAAGAGCAATATTATAAGGCCCTGAAAACTGCGCGTCGATCTGATTATTGATGGCATACTGATCCGGATGTGCCACAAACGGGCCGGTGTTGCAGCGTACCGATACAATGTCAGTGGCAGAGAAGTGATAGGTTTCTTTAAGCCGATAAAAGACATCAAGACTGGCATGGAGGAACCGGCAGCAGGGATAGGGCTTGTACATTGTATTTAAGATGGCCCATGTGCGGCCCAGATCGCGGATTACAGCGTCGGGGTCCCATACATCCTCGCGGCAGTAAATTTTCGGGAAACCATATTCGCTGTCCAGTGTGGCGTCATTTCCGGTATAGCCGTCGGCGGCAAGCATGGCTGCCTGGACGGCGCCCTGGGCGCACCAGGAAACAGGCGCATATTTGATCATGCTTTTTGGAATCGTGCTTTCCCAGTCGCGGCAGACCGGAAGCGGACAGAAATAAGCGGCAATTCCCAGCGCATGAGCCATAGCGCTCCGATCCAGCTTCATCAGCATGGCATTTCCGATGGCGGCGCCGAGCATATTTTCATTGCTGTTTCCAAAGACATCCGGTGTCTTGCCATATTTTGAAAGAGAGCTCATCATGACCGATCCGAGAACACTGTTTAAGCGGGCGGCAATGTCATGAGCCACAGCCATGGCAAGGAGAAATTCTTTGCCGCCTGCGTTTGTTGCTTCGGCAACTGCCAGCAGCGATGGGATTACGATCGGAGGAATATGAGGAATCGGGTCCATATCCAGTCCGTTAAGCAGCTCTGCGTTGGTAAAGGCGGCGACAGAGGCGCTGTATTTGCCTCCGACACCGATAATGCTGGCCTCCGGCGTACCGCCGGATTTTTTCGCAAAGCTGATGCCAAGCTTGCCTTTGTCCGAGGCGATGCC
>CASFBR010000123.1 GCA_949292795.1 uncultured Eubacteriales bacterium | reverse complement strand
GCTTTCGATTATTGCCTATAAGCAGCCGGTGACCCGCTCAATGGTGGAACAGATACGCGGTGTCAACAGTGATTATGCAATCAATCGTCTGATCGAATATAATCTTGTGACGGAAGCCGGCCGGCTGGATGCCCCCGGACGTCCGATTTTATTTGGTACGACCGAAGAATTTTTGCGTACCTTTGGCGTGAAATCAAGAGAAGAACTCCCGGTAATCGACCCGGTAAAGGTCGCTGAGTTTAAAACAGAAGCCGAGCAGGAGGCTGCGCTTAAGATCGAAACATAAATGGATAATATGAAGTGACTCACGTTGCTGTAAATGCGGGGGCGCTTTATATTATCCAGTATACTGGCCGCAGATGGCGCGGCATTTGTCTGAAATCTGATGACTGAATAATATGGAAATTCCCGGACAGAATAAAAGGTAAATGATATTCTGAAAGGGAGTTTTTTTATTAGAAATAAACATATAAAATACCGGATGGCTCCCGGGCGGCTGTGTCTTCTGGCGCTTGCCGCGGCAGTTCTTACCGGAGTGATTCTGGCCGCGGTTCGGCCCCAAAACAGTCATGAGCCGTATGCCATACAGCTGTCCGTCGGGCCGTCCGGCAACAAATACAAGGATGACACAGGCAAAGATGGGATGCAGGGAAATAACACGGAGAATGATGGTATACAGGAGAATGGCACGCAGACAGATGATACGCAGACAGGGAACGCACGGACGGATGGCACGCAGACAGCCGGTGCACGCCAGACCATGTCCGCGTCCGTGATGAATCTTTACAGCAATCATGTTCTGTTGATCCGGCTGGAAGATTTTCAGACAATACAGGAGTATGAAAGTGAAGTTGTGATCTATCCGGCTTCGCTGACAAAAATCATGACGGTCATCCTCGCTATTGAAGCGCTGGATGATTTCGATGAGGAAATCGTGATCCAGCCGTCATGGATTGAAGCGCTCCAGGAGAAAAATGCATCCGTCGCCGGTTTTTTACCGATGGAATCGGTCTGTGTCCGTGACCTGCTCTATGCGGCGCTGCTTCCTTCCGGGGCCGATGCTGCTGTGGCGCTGGCCTGCAAGGTTTCGGGAAGTGAGCAGGCTTTTGCTGCGCTGATGAATGAAAAGGCCCGGAGCCTTGGAATGAAGGATACCTGTTTTGTTAATGCTACCGGCCTGCATGATGCAAACCATGTGACGACATTAAAGGATATGTCACTGCTGTTGGATTACGCGCTGGACAATGCCATTTTCCGGCGGATATTTACGACCCACGAGTACCAGACCAGGCCGACAAAGCTTCATGAAAATGGTATTTATCTTGAAAGTACATTGTTCGGACGGCTGGATGCCGTAGCCCGGGAAGATGGGCGGATCGACAGTCAGGGTGAGCTGTCGGACGGCGGATGGCTCATTGGCGGTAAAACCGGATATACGCCCCAGGCGGGCTTATGTCTGGCCAGTCTGGCACAGATTCATGATGTGGATTATATTTTGCTTACGGCCGGTGCCTGCGGAGATACCCAGACGATCCCGTACCATATCCTTGATGCCGTGGAGGTTTATACTCATATTGGGTGATGTAAAAATTGATTGGCCCCGGGCGGTGACATGCCTCTTTTTAGGCAGAGCGCTAAAAAATAAAACTGCTGCTCCGGGGCCAATGCTGTATAAATTTTTTATATGCTGCTGAGGGATGGCAAAGCGGCTGCCGGAGCCTGCGCACATCCGGTCAGGCGAGCAGCTCCCAAATACCGATCCCGATCAAAAGAAGGGCGGATATTTTGTCAATCTGGCGGATAAACATACTATGGCGGAGGCGGGTGCCGGCCCGGCTGCCGACATGCAGGCAGATCAATGAACAAAATGTCCCAAATACCGCCATGGCCTGAGGAGATATATTAAAAATACCGGCACATAGTGACGGCGGTATACAGTTGACGGCGAGCGTGACACCAAGGGCACAGGAGCCCTTAAAAGAAAGCCCGGGCAGCTCTTTTTCGCAGTCCGGAGCATCCGGGCGCTTAAGCATGCAGTAGGTTCCAAAGGCAATGATCATCAGCGCGCCGGTAATATTGGCGGCTGAAACCATAACCTGTGGAAAAATTTCCGGGCAAAAGGCCGCAGCTCCTGAAAAAATGCCGGTGAAGGCCGAGATGATCAGGTTCGCTCTAAAAGGAACCGGCTTCCCCTGGGTGCCCAGACGCATACCGATCAGGAAATTGTCGAGATTGACAGCAATACTCATGCAAAAGGCGATCAATATCGTCATAGAATCACCTCGATATTACATTATTCGCGGCAGATAAAAAAGTGATCGATACATAATTAATGATACGAAATCATAAACTATAAAAAAATAAAACGGAAAAAAGATAGAATGTATCAGAAAAAATATAGAAGAAAAATAGCCGCAGCCATGATTCTTTTCCTGACGTGCACCGTGATGCCTGTGTATGGCGGCGAAAAACCATTTGAGCATGGTGCTTCGGAACAGCTGGTGCATGGCGAGGCGGGATCGTATGTGTATGGCGCGACGGGAGAGATTGCGGATAATGAAGCGCTGCCGGCAGCTGTTGAAAGTCAGGGGGCGCGGGAAGCGCAGGCACATTTGACAGAGCAGCTTTATGCAGCCTCTGCGGTTTTGATGGACGGGGACAGCGGCCGTATATTGTATGAAAAAAATGCTGAGGAAGTGCGGCCGATGGCCAGTACGACAAAGATCATGACGCTGCTTGTAACGCTTGAGCATGCGGATTTGGATGAAATTGTTACTGTATCATCGTATGCTGCATCAATGCCGGATGTGCAGCTTGGAATCCGGGAAGGCGAACAGTATGTGCTGAGAGACCTTGTTTATTCCATGATGCTTGAGTCGCATAATGACAGCGCGGTGGCGATTGCGGAGCATGTGGGCAAAAGTGCGGAGGGCTTTGCCCGGATGATGAATGAGAAGGCGGCGGAGCTTGGCTGCGACAATACACATTTTGTGACACCCAATGGCCTGGATAGCAGTGACGAACAGGGGGAACATGCCTCTACCGCCAGGGATATGGCGCGGATCATGCGGTATGCGATTGGCAATGAAACCTTTCTGGAGATCACACGGACATCCTATTACAGCTTTGAGGATTGTAATAAAACGAGAAATTTTACTGTAAACAATAAAAATGCATTGCTTTCGCAGACATCTGAGGCGCTGACGGGGAAAACCGGTTTTACGGGGAAAGCCGGTTACTGCTATGTCTGTGCGGTGGTCAGCGAGGGGCGTACGTTTGTCATCGCACTGCTCGGCTGTGGCTGGCCTCCGAATAAAGCATGGAAGTGGCACGATGCGATGGCTCTGATTAATTACGGGAAGGAAAATTATACAATACAGGAAATCGGTATCCGTCAGTACCAGCCGGAGCCGGTACGCATTTTAGGCGGTACCGGGACTGAAGCAAAAGTGTCCTGCTGCGTAAACCGCGTCCGTCTGCTTTTAGGAAAGCATGAAACGTTTGAAATTCGCAAAACAGCGGTATCTTTGGTCAGTGCACCTGTGTTTTCGGGAGAAACGGCCGGCGCTGTGGAATATCTGGTGGAAGGACAGGTGCTGTACCGCTATCCGATCGTTTTTAGTGAAGATGTGGGGGCAGCAGACTATTCCTATTATTTTAGAAAAGTGCTGGGCGCCTGTGGCAGCTAAGGCTGCAACGATTCAGCCATGCATTTCGGATTCCCGCAGCCTAAGGCTGCTTTTGCCGCATACGCGGCAGAATCCTCAATGTCGGCTAAACGCCGTATGTCCGGGGATGCCGCGAATCCTCTGCAAGTAAACTTGCGCCGGCTTCCGGCATCCCCGGATTTTTGCATTCCCGGCCGCAAGTCATGGAGAAGGTGTTTCGCCATGCAGCTCGACTTCGCCAGGGCTCGTCTCGCTGGGGCTGCCGCCCTATGCCATCCGGGATGCAAGTCCTGCCGCGTGCAAGCCCGCGCAGGAACTTACACCCCGGATGTCGCATGTGAGATGAGTGAAGCAACGATTCAGCCATGCATTTCGGATTCTCCCGCAGCCTGAGGCTGCTTTTGCCGCATACGCGGCAGAATCCTCAATGTCGGCTAAGCGCCGTATGTCCGGGGATGCCGTGAATCCTCTGCAAGTAAACTTGCGCCGGCTTCCGGCATCCCCGGCCGCATGGCTGAATAGTTGCTGTCATAATATGAAATTTCAACAAATTTCCCTTGAAAAAATTGGGCAGACGCGATAGAATAAAATCGGCAGAGAATTTGATGTTTTTTATAAAATTTTAGGACTATGGAGGGCTAAAAATGAACAATTTGAAGCAACTGTCAGCAAGAGAGAGAATTGATGTACTGCTTGATGACAATAGTTTTGTTGAAATTGGTGCTTTTGTTCATGCCAGAAGTACAGATTTTAACATGCCAGCTATTGAAACTCCGGCAGACGGTGTGATCACCGGCTATGGCATCATCGACGGCAATCTTGTCTATGTTTACAGCCAGGATGCATCGGTGATGAACGGTGCTGTCGGTGAGATGCACGCGAAAAAAATATCAAAGATTTATGAGCTTGCATTAAAGGTCGGTGCTCCGGTAATCGGTCTTGTAGACTGCGCAGGTATGCGTTTACAGGAGGCAACCGATGCACTTAACGCCTTTGGCGAGCTTTATTTTAAGCAGACCATGGCATCCGGCGTGATCCCGCAAATTACAGCGATTTTTGGAACATGCGGCGGCGGTGTCGCTATGATTCCGGCATTAACGGATTTTACACTGATGACAAAGGAAAATGCCCGTCTGTTTGTAAATACGCCAAATGCACTGGAAAATAATGAAATTTCCAAATGTAATACATCCTCCTGCGATTATCAGAGCACGGTATGCGGCGCTGTGGATTATGCAGGAGATTCGGAAGAAGATGTACTCTCAAAGATTCGCACACTGATTTCCCTGCTGCCTGCAAACTGTGATGACGAAAGTGATTACGCAGACTGTGTCGATGATCTGAACCGGGAGAATCCTGCACTTTCTTATGTTAAAGATACAGCTTATATTCTTTCAGACATTTCAGACCAGAACTTCTTCTTTGAAGTTAAAGCAGACTTCGCAAAAGATATGGTGACTGGTTTTATCAAGTTAAACGGCATGACTGTCGGCGCTGTGGCAAACCGCAGCGAGTTCCTCGGTGAAGACGGCACTGTGGAGACAACGACGGACCGCGTGCTTTCCACAGACGGCGCCAGAAAGGCTGCGGATTTTGTGAATTTCTGCGATGCCTTTTCAATCCCGGTGCTGACACTGGTTAATGTGGAAGGCTATAAAGCGTCGATTGATGAGGAAAAGACCATTGCAAGAGCAGCAGCAAAGCTGACCTATGCTTTTGCCAATGCCACTGTTCCGAAGGTGACCGTGATTGTTGACAAGGCTTTCGGAAGCGCTTATCTGGCAATGAACAGCCGTCACATTGGCGCAGATGTCGTGTATGCTTATCCTGATGCAAAGATCGGTATGATGAACGCCGATTCCGCAGTAAAGATCATGTATGCAGATGAGATCAGCGCATCTGAAGATGCACTGGGCCTGATCGCAGAGAAAAAGACAGCCTATGACGACCTGCAAAACAGCCCTGTATCTGCGGCTGCCAGAGGCTATGTGGATGACATTATCGAACCGGCGGCAACACGCAAGCGTGTCATCGCTGCTTTTGAAATGTTATATACAAAAAGAGAGGATCGTCCTGACAAAAAACACGGTACGATTTAGAAAGAGGTGAATATTCTATGAAAAAGCTGATTGCAGTCATTTGTATGTTTACCTGTATTCTTTCCCTGACCGCGTGTACGGACACCAGCTCACAATACGCATCGGACTATGACGAGAGCACACTCCGCTCGAGCACGGAGGCAATCATCGACCAGCTTGTGGACATGGACGATGACTATCTTCAGAGTGTCGTTGATATGAGAAATGAGGAGATTGCCTCTGACGATGAAACGGCACTGGCAATAAAAGCCAGCTATCAGTCCTGGATCGACAGCAAGGAAGAACTTGGAGCATATACGCCTCAGGACAGTGATGAATGTACATTTACCTATGATGAGGATGGCGCTACGGCAAAGCTGACAGCGACCTTTGAGAACCGTCCGGCTCTGGTAACAGCCAATTTTAACTATAACAGCCAGCTGATTTCATTTTCTGTGGAACCGGTATATACCGTATGGGAAAACTTTACAAACGCCTGCTTAAACACGGTTATCGGTATGGGTACCGTATTTATTGTTCTGATCTTTATCGCGTTTATCATCAGTCTGTTTAAATTTATCCATAAGGCTGAGATGCGCATGGCAGACCGCAAATTCCAGAAAGAACAGTCTCAGCCGGCAGACGTACAGGATGAACCGGTGGCAGCTCCTGCGGCGCCGGCCGTGCAGCCCGGTGCTTTGACAGCAGGAGAGACAGAGCCTATGGATGATTTGGAGCTGGTTGCTGTGATCACAGCAGCTGTGGCAGCTTCCATGAACACATCCGTGGATAAGCTTGTTGTCCGCTCGATTAAGCGAAGAAATACGAATAAATGGCAGAAAGCCTGACGATTAGGAGGAAATGATCGATGAAAAATTATGTAATTACTGTAAATGGTACAAGCTACGAAGTATCTGTTGAAGAAGTTTCCGGTGCTGCCGTTGAGCAGACCGTTGTAATGCCAAGCGCCAGACCGGCAGCTCCGGCTGCAGCTCCCGCTGCTGCACCAAAGGCCGCACCTGCTCCGGCTGCGGCACCTGCTGCGCCAAAGGCTGCACAGGCTGCCGGAAGTATTTCTGTAAATTCCCCGATGCCAGGCAAGATCATCTCTGTGAAAGCGAACGTCGGAGATGCAGTAAAACGCGGTGATGTGATCCTTATTCTTGAAGCCATGAAGATGGAAAATGAAATTGTCGCACCTGAGGACGGTACAGTTGCCAGCATTAACGTTTCTTCCGGAGATTCCGTAGAAGCCGGCACAGTACTTGCTACATTAAATTAAGCGGCAGAGGAAATTCCAAAAGCTGCAGCGATCGGCCATATTTTGTCATATCCGGCCGTGTGGCTGACTCGCTGCCCGAAAATTCATGGGAGGTTAAAAAATGGATTACATTTTAACAACACTGGATAATCTGATTCACCAATCCGCATTTTTTAATTTGACCGTTGGAAACTTTATTATGATCCTTGTAGCAGCCTTTTTCCTGTATCTTGCTATCAAAAAAGGATATGAACCGCTGCTTCTTGTTCCCATCGCGTTTGGTATGCTGCTTGTGAATCTGTATCCGGATATTATGAAAACGATTGAAGAGGCTGCGGCTGACGGCAGCACCTCCGCCGGACTTCTTCATTATTTCTATCTGGGAGATGAGTGGGGACTGTGGCCATCACTGATTTTCCTTGGTGTCGGCGCCATGACGGATTTCGGCCCACTGATTGCGAATCCTAAGAGCTTTCTTATGGGTGCGGCGGCTCAGTTTGGCGTGTTCTTCGCCTACATTGTAGCCATCTTTATGGGCTTTAGCAACGAGCAGGCAGCAGCCATCTCGATCATTGGCGGTGCTGACGGCCCGACTTCGATTTATCTGGCAGGAAAGCTCGGTCAGACCGACCTTTTAGGCCCGATTGCAGTGGCAGCGTATTCTTATATGTCTCTCGTGCCGATTATCCAGCCGCCGATCATGCGTCTTTTAACCACAAAGAAAGAGCGCGCAATCCGTATGGAGCAGCTTCGTCCGGTGTCCAAGCTGGAGAAGATTCTGTTCCCGATCATTGTATCAATCGTCGTGATTTTGATTCTGCCTTCCACAGCGCCTCTGATTGGTATGCTCATGCTCGGCAACCTGTTCAGGGAATCCGGTGTGGTAAAGCAGCTTACGGAAACCGCATCCAATGCGCTGATGTATATTATCGTTATCCTTCTTGGTACATCCGTAGGAGCAACAACCAGTGCTGAGGCATTTCTTAATTGGAATACGATCAAGATCGTTGCCCTTGGTCTGATCGCATTTGCCATCGCTACTGCGGCGGGTGTGATCTTCGGAAAGATTATGTGTGTGGCAACTCATGGCAAGGTCAATCCGCTTATCGGCTCCGCCGGTGTGTCTGCGGTGCCAATGTCTGCCCGTGTGTCCCAGAAAGTCGGTGCTGAGACAGACCCGACCAACTTCCTGCTGATGCACGCCATGGGACCAAATGTGGCCGGCGTTATCGGAACTGCTGTTGCGGCGGGTGCATTTATGGCAATTTTCGGAGTAGTATGATAAAGGCTGCCGCCTGTGGCGGCATGACGGTTTGAATAAACACCGATATGGCCTGTTTAAAGGTCAAGAAGGAGGAAATAAGTTATGTCAGAACAAGTTAAAAAGCCGGTTGGCATTACCGAGACGATTCTGCGTGACGCCCATCAGTCGCTCATCGCAACTCGTATGACTACGGAACAGATGCTGCCGATTGTGGATAAAATGGATAAGGTTGGCTATCATTCAGTTGAGTGCTGGGGCGGTGCTACTTTTGATGCGTCTTTGCGCTTCTTAAAGGAAGACCCGTGGGAAAGACTCAGAAAGCTGCGTGACGGTTTCAAGCATACAAAGCTTCAGATGCTTTTCCGCGGACAGAATATTTTAGGTTACAGCCATTATGCGGATGACGTGGTGGAATATTTTGTACAGAAGTCCATTGCCAATGGTATTGATATTATCCGTATTTTCGATGCATTAAATGACCTGCGCAACCTGGAGACCGCTGTTAAGGCAACGGTAAAGGAAGGCGGCCATGTTCAGATCGCATTAAGCTACACACTGGGCGATGCCTACACACTGGATTACTGGAAGGATATTGCAAAACGTATCGAGGATATGGGTGCAAATTCCATCTGTATCAAGGATATGGCGGGCCTGCTTGTGCCTTATGCAGCAACAGAGCTCGTATCCGCATTGAAGGAAGCGACCAGTCTTCCAATCCAGGTACACACCCATTACACCAGCGGTGTTGCTGCGATGACCTACCTTAAGGCTGTTGAAGCCGGTGCTGATGTGATCGATACTGCTATGTCCCCATTTGCTATGGGAACAAGCCAGCCGGCAACGGAGGTTATGGTGGAAACCTTCCGCGGTACTCCATATGATACCGGTCTTGATCAGAAGCTTTTAGCCGAGATCGCAGATTATTTCCGTCCGATGCGTGAGGAAGCGCTTGCCTCCGGACTGATGAGCACGAAGGTGCTTGGCGTGGATATTAAAACGCTCATGTATCAGGTTCCCGGCGGTATGCTCTCCAACCTTGTGTCCCAGCTTAAGGAGGCACATGCGGAGGATAAATATGAAGCGGTTCTTCAGGAAATCCCAAGAGTCCGCAAAGACTTTGGTGAACCGCCGCTTGTAACGCCGTCTTCTCAGATCGTGGGAACTCAGGCTGTGCTCAATGTCCTTATGGGTGAGCGTTATAAGATGATTACCAAGGAGAGCAAGGCGCTGCTCCACGGCGAATATGGCCAGACTGTAAAGCCGTTTAATCCGGAAGTACAGAAGAAAGCCATTGGCGATGAACAGCCGATCACCTGCCGCCCGGCGGATCTGATTAAGCCGCAGCTTAAGGAGATCGAGGCAAAGATGGCCCGCTGGAAA
>CASFBR010000122.1 GCA_949292795.1 uncultured Eubacteriales bacterium | reverse complement strand
TATTATGGATGTTTTTCAGGCGATTCCCGCCATCCTGATGGCAATCGCGGTGGTAGCAGTGCTTGGCAATGGTATTCCGCAGCTTGTAGCCGCAATGTCTATTGCATTTATGCCCAATGTGGCGCGGACCTGCCGCGCGGCAATCTTTACGGTAAAGGACAGCGATTATGTGGAAGCCTCCAGGGCCATTGGCGTTTCAAGAGGCCGGATCATTGTACGGCATCTCGTACCGAATGGTATTGGCGTCATTATTATCAATGCCGTTGGTATGGTCGGTGCGGCAATCCTCATGGTATCTACTTTAAGCTATATCGGTGTCGGTATTGTACCGCCCACGCCGGAGTGGGGCGCTATTTTGTCCGCCGGCAAGGAATACTTAAGAAGCGGTGTCCATATGGTACTTTTCCCGGGACTGATGATCATGTTTACCGTTATTTCCTTTAACCTTTTTGGTGACGGCTTACGGGATGCACTGGACCCGAGACTGAAATAAAAATATAACCGCTTAGCTGCGTCAAATTGCTGTATAAAAAGGAGAAGGACATGAAAAAGAATATACAACAGGAAGCTTCCGGCAGCACCTTAGTCCAGATACGGGATTTGATCGTCCATTATGAGACGGATGACGGTGTTGTGGAAGCGGTCAATAATGTTTCACTAAATATTGAAAAAGGCGAAGTTCTTGGCCTGGTAGGGGAGACCGGTGCCGGGAAAACGACCATTGCTTTAAGTATTATGAATCTTTTGCCTCATCCGCCGGCCCATGTGATTTCCGGCGAGATTTTCCTTGAGGGCGAAGACCTGATGAAGAAAAGCAAAAAAGAGCTGCAAAAAATCCGCGGGAAAAAAATCAGTATGGTCTTTCAGGACCCCATGACGGCATTAAATCCCGTACAGACAGTAGGACAGCAGATTGCAGAGGTGATCGAGCTCCATAATTCCAGGCTGTCGCAAAGCGAGATCAAGGAACAGGCGGTAAAAATGCTGGAAACAGTCGGCATTCCCGGAGCCCGCTACGATGATTATCCCCATCAGTTTTCCGGAGGCATGAAACAGCGTGTGATCATCGCCATTGCCCTGGCCTGCGAGCCTGAGCTGATCATTGCCGATGAGCCGACGACCGCGCTGGACGTGACGATTCAGGCGCAGGTGCTGGAGCTGATGAAGCAGCTCCAGAAAAATTTCGGAACGGCAATGCTTTTGATCACCCATGATTTTGGCGTTGTTGCAGACATCTGCCAGAAATGTGCGGTTATTTATGCGGGAGAGATTGTGGAGAGCGGAACTGTGGAGCACATTTTCGATCATCCGATGCACCCCTATACAGTAGGCCTGTTTAATTCTCTGCCGAGTATGGATAAGGATGTGGAGCGGCTTTCACCGATCAAGGGGGCGGTGGCCGATCCTACGGAGCTTCCGCCGTATTGCAGCTTTTATGACCGGTGTGATTACTGCACCGAGGCGTGCAAAAAGCAAAATCCTGTGCTTAAGGAGGTTGAGCCGGGGCATTTTGTGAAATGCATCCATGAGATCAGACGAAAGGAGGATGCTGATCATGGCGCTGATTGAGGTAAAGCACCTGAAAAAATATTTTAATACAGCCGGCGGCGTCCTTCATGCAGTGGACGATGTCACGCTGAATATTGAGAAATCCACAACACTTGGGGTCGTGGGAGAATCCGGCTGCGGCAAATCGACGCTTGGGCGTACCATTATCCGTCTTTTAGAGCCGACCTCCGGCGAGGTGAAATTTAAAGGTCAGGATATTACTTCTTTAAGCAATAAGGAATTTAAGCATCTCCGTGTGGGGATGCAGATGATCTTTCAGGACCCTTATGCATCGCTGGACCCGAGAATGAGCGTCTCCCAGCTGATCGCCGAGCCGATTAAAACATATAAGCTGGCAGCCAATAAGCAGGAGCTGGAAAAAAAGGTTCATGACCTGATGGATACCGTAGGGCTGGCAAAGCGTCTGGCCAACAGCTATCCTCATGAGCTGGACGGCGGACGCCGTCAGAGAATCGGAATTGCCCGCGCCTTGTCTTTAAATCCGGATTTTATCGTCTGTGATGAGCCGGTGTCAGCGCTGGATGTATCGATTCAGGCGCAGGTATTAAATCTTTTGCAGGACCTGCAAAAAGACCGAAACCTGACTTATATGTTTATTACCCATGATATGTCTGTTGTGAAGCATATATCCAATGAAATTTGCGTGATGTACCTGGGACAGATCGTTGAAAAGTGCAATGCAAAGGAACTGTTTAAAAAACCGCTGCATCCGTACTCCAAAGCGCTGCTGTCGGCGATCCCGATCCCCAATATCCATGTGAAACAGCATAAGATTGAGATGAAAGGCGAGCTGACATCGCCCATTGATCCGAAGCCATGCTGCCGGTTTGCGCCCCGGTGCCCCCATGCAAAGGATGAATGTTTTGCATCGGAGCCAAAGCTGACCGATTATGGCAATGGACATTTTGTTTTATGCCACCGTGTTAAAGCGGTGAATGAAAGCTAAAATAGAGGATAAAAATGGCCGCTAAGGCGGCCGCGCATAGCGCGGGAGTTTGGTAAGAGGAACTCCTTGGTTAAGAAACAGCCACAGCCGTGGCATCATAGGGGACAAAGATTTTTTGACCCCAACATCATATTATGCGACTGTACAAGATACAGAAGGAATGGAGGAGAAAGTATGAAGAGAAAAACAGCCTTATTTATGTCTGCAGTACTGACACTGGGGTTAATGGCCGGCTGCGGCGGAGGGGATACCGGGCAGACACAGGCGGCAGCGGATGATTCTGCGGCAGCATCCACAACGGCCGGCGGCGGGGATTCAACGGCCGCAGCGGATGAATCCGGGGCCGCGCCGGAGGGTGTCAGCGGGACATCCGATGAGACTTTAACGGTAGCAATCACGGCAGAGCCTGCAACGCTGATGCCATCACCATCATCTGCAAAAGAATCCGGCGTAGTCGTTAATTGTATGGCTGAAACTCTGGTGAAATGGGATTCTGAAACCGGAGAGATTCTGCCGAACCTTGGCGATTATGAATGGATTGACGATACGCATTTCCGCGTGACATTAAAGGAAGGCATCAAGTTCCAGAATGGCGAGGAGCTTACAACAGAGGATGTATTGTACACCTTCCAGGTAAAGAGTGCACTCAGCGGCGGCGGATTTACAATTTACAATCTCGATAATACGGAAATTGAAGATGATTATAACATGATCTTTGAGACGAACGGCATCCAGGTACAGGCGCCGGAGCGTTTCTGCCAGGATAACTATACGATTCTGAGCAAAAAGACGCTGGAAGCTATGGGCGGCGCCGACAATACCGCGCTGTATCCTACGGAAGGCTATGGAACCGGAAAGTATACATTTAAAGAGTGGGTTCAGGGACAGTACATTCTTCTTGAACGAAATGATAACTACTGGAATAAGGATGACATGCCTTATTACAAATATATGAAATTTGTATTTGTCAATGATGCTGCGGCCAGAGCGATGGCTGTTGAGAGCGGTGATGCCAATGTAGCTATGGAGCTGCCCACATCCCAGGGACAGATTTATGAAGGCAATGACGCCGTGACGATCCACTATATGGATACGATGATGACCGGCGGTATTTACTTAAACTGCGAGCATGAAGGGTTAAACGATCCTCTTGTAAGAGAAGCGATCTGGAATCTTGTTGATGTCAATGCGCTGAACCAGCTGACCGGAAATGGTCTTGGTAAGATTTGCCAGACAACGATTTCGCCGTATTCCATCGTCTACGACCCGGAACCGGAGGGAACCGTCCGCGAAGTCAATGTTGAAAAGGCGAAGGAACTGCTTGCACAGGCCGGTTATGCTGATGGCCTGACACTGGAAATGACATGTATGGCTGTTCAGCAGCCTCAGTGCGAGATCATCCAGGAAAACTTAAGACAGGGCGGTATTACGGTCAATCTGACCGTCAACGAGACACCGACACATTTTGATCTGCTGCGCTCCGGCGATTATGATATGGCAATCACAGATTTAAGCCCGATGTATTATACAGAAAACCTGCGCCTTGTAGATGGACGTATTGGTACAGATATTGTGGCCGGCGGCTGCAATTACAAGGATGAAAACTTCTATCCGCTTCTGGATGCGGCTTATGAAGCATTTGATATGGACGAACGTATTGCTGCTTATAAAGAGTGCCAGGATTATATGAAAGAACACTATGTATTTATCGGTACAAATACGACTGTAAAGATGGACCTTGTGACTGCCGGTCTTACAGCTCCGGGCCTTACAGGAACCGGATGGGAAGACTTTACACAGATTCGTCCGGCCCAGTAAGAAGGATGTCCTATAAGTAAGGAGAACAATATTTTATGAAAGAAATTCGGATTGCGATTATTGGTACCGGTTCGATTTCTCATCGTCACATGAAGGTCTGGGCGAATATTCCTCAGGTGAAGGTTGTGGCAGCGGCGGAGATTGATGAAAAGAAGCTCCGCCGCTGGGCGGAACAGTACCAGGTAGACAATATTTATGTGGACTTTCGGGATATGCTTAAGCGGGATGATATAGACGCTATTGATGTATGCGTCCATAACAATCTCCATGCACCGATCTGTATAGCTGTTATGAAAGCCGGATTTAACTGCTATTGTGAAAAGCCGATGTCCGCATCATATTATGACAGCAGGCTGATGCTTGACTGTGCCAGGGACTGCGGCGTTAAATTTGCAGTTCAGATCAGCTCCCTGTTTTCAGAGCAGACGCGCACAGGGCTTAAGCTGATGAAAGCCGGAGTGCTCGGCGATGTGTATCATGCCCGGTCCGTGATTGCCAATTACCGGCGGCGACCGTCCATGGACGGCCCGTATAACCGGGGAACGCCGGACTTTATGGCGAAAGCGATGGCCGGTCACGGTCAGAGTATTGATACGGGAATTTATCATCTTGGACAGATGCTGTTCCTTTTAGGACTGCCAGAGCTCAAAGGTGTTTTTGGAAAGGAATACCATAAAATCCCAAGTCCCATTAAGGGCAGAACGGTGGAGGTCGAGGACATGTGCGCAGGCCTGGCAGAATTTGAAAATGACCTGACGCTGGATATTCAGGAAGCCAATGCGTGCAATGTGAATCTTCCGCCAACATCTTATATTACCGGTTCTAAGGGCGCGCTGACATGGTGGAATATCGATGAGGTTGGCGGCGACTGGTCGATGGGGCAGGGGCCGGGAAAATATCTTCCGGAAAACATGCAGCCGGGAATGCGCTTTACCGGCGAATATCACGGGATGCACATTGACTGCGATTTAAAAACCTATTATAACCAGATGCAAAACCGCTGCTATGACCCGGAAGTGATGACCTGGTATGATAACCAGATGCACTGGTATAAATATCTCATTGGCGAGCTGGATGAAAGCCAGAGGTATCCGACCCCGGAAATTGCCTTAAACGTATCGCTGCTGACCGACGGTATTTTCATTTCCAGCAGGGAAGGCCGCTTTGTGACTGCAGATGAGATTAAAGAAAAATCCTGTTCCCTTGCCATGTGGAAGCAGGAGACGCCATGGGGTGTCTTTGATTATGAGGCAACGTGGTAAAATTGTTTGAAATTTTGCCTGTAAAGCAGGAAAAAAATACCTCCTTTGGAATACCCTTACTCTATTTTTAATGATGGCCGGGCGCAATGCCGGCTGTCATAAAAAAACAGACGGAAATCTGCATTTGTAATCTTTGCAGATTTCCGTCTGCTTTTGTAAATTTATGCAGCTGATAAAACGAAGCAGCTCTTTAACGGAAATACTTAATGGATTTTACCGGCTTTGGATGCGATCTTCGTTCCTCAACAGGGTTTTTTGGATAACCGATATTGCAGGCATCAAAAGCGTATGTTTCGTCATCGTCAAGGCCGAGAACCTTCTTAAGTCCTTCCTTGTCGTGAATGTCGCTGACACCGGAGCAGATACGGAATGCAAGGTCCATCTCGGTGGCCTTCAGCCACATATTTTCCATTACATAGCCAAGGCAGACTTCCTCACGCTGAGGCAGCCCCCCGCGTTCAGCGACGATGATCAGCCACGGGCTGATGAAAATATCATTAGCCGGCTTTTCACTCATGGCTTTGGCGATTTTTGCGACCTCGGGATATTTTGCGGCCAGGCCGTTTTCCTGGATGCGCACGACTTCTTTTTTGCGGCCATCTTCACACAGCGCCTTGATTTTTTCGGCGGTATCGCTGTCACGGTGAATGACGAAGAAGTGCCGGAAGCTACTGGTATTTTTTTGAACAAGTCCGGCAAAAGGTGCCAGACGGCCGGCTTCGATCACCGCTTCGAGCTTTTCATCGGACAGCTCTGTAATATCAAACTCGCGGATGCTGCGCCGCTGCTCTAAAATCCTGTCCAATACCATTTTTTCAATAAACATGATGTTACACCTCCATGAAATAATAAAGGCGCTGCCATCCGGCAGCGCCCCGTCCTTAAGTCTTAGGAAAACTTTCGTTTCTATGATAAAAACTCAGGAATAAAAGCTCAGATATACGAAGCTGTTGCTCATCAGTCAACCTGAGGACCTGCGGCAACTAAAGCCTTACCGGCTTCATTTCCTTCATATTTAG
>CASFBR010000121.1 GCA_949292795.1 uncultured Eubacteriales bacterium | reverse complement strand
TGCTAAAAAGTGTAGTAAGGCGTATGTTCCATCAGGGAAAGCTGAGCCTGATCCTGGTACTGTCTATTGGCGCCGGATTTTTATGCCCGATCTATGTTCTCGGGCATACGATGTCGATTTACAGTGAAATCGGCCAGTTTTCCTATGAGAAACCGGAAAATGTACTGATCTTAAGTGACAGCAGGAAAGCGCTTAAGACGTTTACGCTCCGCAATGTCGATGCGGTTTTGGGTGACTATGAATATAGCTATGAATGTCTCCAGCAGACAACGGCGGCCTGGGGGGATCAGACCCTTATTACTACTGTGGGAGGCATTTCGGAGGACACCTTTGAGCTATCGCCCTATACCCTTGAGGCGGGACGCCTGCTTACTGCCCAGGAGCTTTCAGACCCCGAAGCCGGCGTATGCCTTGTGAAAAAGACATCGGAATTTGTTTCCGGCGGCGGACAGGTTGGCGATACGCTGCAATTTATGGGGCGGACGTTTGAGGTGGCCGGTATTTTTGACAGCACCCGCATACTGGCGTCTGTGATTATTCCCTATCCGGCTATCGGCGAGATCGCAGGGGCAGAGCAGATGCAGCATCGTTTTGTCATTGCCTCCGGTACGCCATGGGATGAAGCAGCCATAGAGCAGATGGTTTCAATGCTCAACCGGCGGGGCGGGCTGAATGTGTTCCGGCCGATGACGGCTGTGGAGGAGGATGCGGAATTTGATGCGTCTATCCGCTCCATGGCGGCGGACTGGCTGATGATTGGCGGCGCTGTGCTTGTATTTGCGCTGCTGAGTGTATGGATTATTTTAATGGGGAGCATGATGAATGAGAAATACAGCTACGGGATACGGCGGGCTGTGGGAGCCGGGACCGGACGGCTGTTTGCAGAAGCGTTTGTACAAAATCTTTTTTTAATCATTTTAGCTCTGGCGCTGGATACGGCGGTTACGGCAGTGCTGCTTGTGCGGCTGTTCCCGTTTACACTTTTGTATAACGGCGCAGCCGTGGGGATTATCGGCGCAGCAGGCCTTGCAGCGGCCCTGATTTTAAGCGTTCTGACGGTAGTACTGGCTGTCAGGCGGCCGGTGTGCAGTCTTTTGCTTGACCAGAGCGGCGTGTGAAGGGAGGCGGTGTGATGCGGTATTCGTTTTACAGAATTGGCAGGATGTTAAAAAGCGCGGCCGGAATGTATGCGCTTGTCATTGTGGAAATGGCTGTGGGAACCGCTCTTTTGGTGGCCTGCCTGAATATGTTTTTCTCCAATCAGGCACGGCTTGCAGACAGCAGGGAGCAGATGGCCGAAGAAATGATTACGATCTGCTGGAGCGGAGAGGCGCTTGACGATCCGGGAGTCGCGATCATGGAGACGGCAGAAACGACGGAGGAGGGCTATAAAAGAATTTATGAAGGCTCGGATGCCTGGGACTATGAAGCGCCGTTTCCCATAGGATATGAGGAATATCAGACGATTATCCGGGAATTTGGCGACGATCTTGTCTTTTACTATGGAGCGATCCAGAGGACATATGTTGGGCAGCCTGAAAGCTTTGAAGGCAAATACAGTCCGATCTTTTATGTTTTTATGAATGACGAGCTGTTTGAATATACATTTTCCTTTCAGCGGGAAGCCGATAAGGTTTATATGGGGGAAATGGCGCTGGAATTTTATGAGCAGATGGAAAGCGCCCATCCGGAATGGGCCGGGGAGATAAAATATCCGGCCAGTATGGGAAAGCTGTGGCTTTCGGATGATTTTGGCGTGGAATATACGGCAATTCCGAAGGACAAAGCCCCTGAAGCGGTTGAAATGCTTTCCTATATTAATTCGCCTGGTCTTACACCGGAGGAGATTGAGTATTCATTTGTCATGCCCCTGGATCATGTGGTGCTCCTGCCGGAGACCATGCTTGAGCACTGTATTTTAAGCAGTCTGATGACCCCGTATAATACGCTGCTTGTGAGCTACCGGGATGCGGACGCGGTGGATGATCAGGTGCCGGAGCTTTTGACAAGACTGATGGAGCTGCGCAATGGCATGAGCTTTAAGATCGAAGATGCGGTTTTGGAGGCGCAAAAAAGTATTGCCGATCAGCAGAATATGGTCGTGATGCTCACCGGAGCATCGGTGACGGTACTGCTTATTGTTTTGATCAGTACGATTGGAATCCTTTTGGTGCTTCTGGCAAGACGCCGCCGCTTCCTGGCGCTTGCCTGCTGCTGCGGCGCTACGATGGGACGCTGCTATTGGGAACTTGCGGCGGAGGTGACGGCGGTCTTTGGCCTCGGCGCGCTTCTTGGGCTTGTGGGAGGCTATGCCGCGGTTCCGATACTTCAGGCAAAGCTTTATGATATTCAATTTTATCCGGTCAATATTGTAATCATCGCGGCATTTGCTGTGATTGCGGCGCTGCTGTGCTGCGCCATCGCCATCGCAGGTATCCGTCTGCGGGCACCGGCCATAGAACTAAAGGAATTGTAAGGGGGAGTATGTATGATTGAGGTTCGGAATTTATATAAATCTTATAAAAACGGTGATGTGTGTACAAAGGTGCTTAAGGATGTGAATCTGACCGTGGAGGATGGCGCGTTTGTGACGATCATGGGGCGGTCCGGCTGCGGGAAAAGTACGCTGTTAAATATCCTTGGCGGAATGGACCGCGCCGATCAGGGGACGTATCTGTTTGACGGTACGCCGGTATCCGGTATGGATGGGCGCAGTCTTGCCCGTTTCCGGAATCAGAAGGTTGGTTTTGTGTTCCAGTCGTTTCATCTGCTTCCGGAATTTAATGTGGCGGACAATGTGGCGCTGCCGCTGGGGTATGGCGGCATGGGCGCAAAGCAGCGCAGGAAAATCTCAATGGAGCTGCTTGAGAAGGTCGGTCTTGCCGATAAGGCCAGACGCCGGCCCTCCCAGCTTTCCGGCGGAGAACAGCAGCGCGTGGCCATTGCCCGGGCTGTGGCGGCCGGGCCGAAGGTTCTTCTGGCAGATGAGCCAACCGGCAGTCTTGATGAGGAAAACGGCCAGAAGATCATGGAAATGCTGAAAGCATTAAATACGCAGGGCCTGACGATCCTGTTAGTCACTCATGATCCCAAAGTTGCCGCCTGCGGCAGCCGGATGATCCATATGGCCGATGGCCGGATTGTGACCGATGATATAAACAATGGATAATTGCGGTGTCTGCCTGGACCGGATGCGTGCATACGCCGCTCAGATCACGGGAAAAAGCTTCAGGAGAGCAGCTTAAAGGAAAGGGTGAGATAGACGATTGTATCCCAATCATCAAGATCGATGCCGGTAATTTCCCGGATATGCTCCATCCGTTTAATAAAGGTTGTACGGTGAATGTAGAGCGCTTTGGCAGCGGCAACGCTGTTGAAGCGCTTTTTAAACCATGTATGCAGCGTTTCATAAAAGGCGCTGCCGTGCTCCTGGTCATGCCGGCGCAGTATGAGCAGCGCCGGATGGCAGATTTGTTCCGGCTCGTAGTCGGAGCGGGCGTGTTCCATAATATGATCGAAGGCGTAGTCGTCAAAGCTGTGATACCAGAAATGAGGATTTTTTTGCAGACCGAAGGTCAGCGCCTGCACGCTCTGGCGGCAGGCGGCAAAAATGCCTCCAGGTCCCGTAAAGCTGCGGCTGACGCCGGCGCACATGAGGTTGTCCCGCAAAAAATACGCAAGCTCCTGAGTATACTGCGGGTATGCGCGGCTGTTATTGACAAGAACAATAAGTGCGCCGTCAATGACGACGGCCAGGGAGAACGGCCAGCGGTGCTCGATCTGCGGGCACAGATAGTCCGGGAACAGATTTTTTTCATAGCGAAAGGTTGGACGGATGTCCATGATCTGATAGCGGTCATCGGTTTTCCAGCCAAGACCCGGAAGCAGCGGTGCCCAGTCATTTTCTGTGATTTTCTGGCTTTGGACACTTTTGGACAAAAGACTGTGAAGCTGTGTCAGAACAGGCTCCTCCAGGAAAAATGTACCGTTTTGATGATACATTTTTTCAATGTACGGGGCAAGAAATGCAATAACCTGCCGCTGATACCGGTCTGTGAAAGTGTTCTCAGTACAGATGGAGATCAGACGGCCGACCATGGATGCTTCTGAAAAAATATTGCAGGCAATAAAATGATAATCATCCATAAATTCAAAAACTCCGTGCTTTTGAGCCAGACGGCTGTATTCGGGATTGGCAATGAGCTGCGTTGTAATATCCATAGAAACGGTGTTGGCATCGGTAACAAACTGACGGACATAGCCTCTCTGGCGGGAAAGCTGACGGGAGTAGGCGACATAGCAGAAGTGGTTATTGATCAGTGCCATAGGCTCGGCCGCAATGGTATCACAGGCATCCAGAAGCTTTTGGTAAGATTTCTGAGTCAGACAGATTTCAGAAAGCGACTGTGTCCATGAAACAAGATGATCCCATACGCCAAGTACGGCATTTTCCAGTGAGCCGTGTCCGCCAGGCACGTTTTTGATCAGGAGAACTGGCAGCTTATCCTTATAGGCGCAAAAAATATCCCGGCTGCCGGTAATGAACAGATTTTCCCGAAGGTATTTCAAAACACCGGACGGCTCAAGGGGCGTCTGCTTCTGGCTTTCTTCTGGCTGCGAAAAAGCTTTCGCTGCTCCGGCCGGGATGTCTGCGCCATCTGCGATGATGGCAAAGCCTTTAAGCTTGGTATATTTTGTGAAATGCCGGATACCCTGAATCATGATTGTGTCATCGATTTCTGGCCCGGCTTCAACAGCATAGTGGTTTTTTAGAAACTTTATAAAAATAAGCACATTAACAGTCATCGTGTATACCTCCTGAATTATTATACTACATAATGTTGTATTTATGAAATAAAATATCATCATAAAATGGATTTACCCGGATATTAAAAGGCTTTATAATAAAATTACAGGACTATATTTTGTAGAATGTAAATCAGGCTATAAGGCCGTACAGAAAGTGAGAGGAGAAGAACGATGATGACAGACAAAGAAAAAGTACTGGCAATGCTTCGCGGCGAAAAAGTGGAAGGCTTTGTCAATGGATGGGAGCCGTTTTTTCAGTTATGGGACCCCATTGCGGGATTTATTACTCCGGCACGCCCGGGAGCTACGGTGAAGGATGTATGGGGCGTGACACTGGCATGGAAGGAGGATCAGCCGGGGGTAATGCCGATGGAGGGCGAAGAATATATTGTGTGTCCGGACATTACGGAATGGAGAAAAACTGTGATTGCGCCGGATCTTCGTGCCCAGAATTTTGATTACAGCAATGTGCTGGCAATGAAGGAGGCCGCGCACGCTCAGGGGAAATTTGCCATGGGATTTTCGCCGATCGGCATTTTTGAACTGCTGCACAATCTTCTCGGATTTGAAGATTGTCTTGTGGATTTTTTGCTGGAGCCGGACGATATGCATGATCTGATCGATTATCTTACAGATTTCAGGCTGGAGCATTTTAAGCTGCTCGTGGAAAAT
>CASFBR010000120.1 GCA_949292795.1 uncultured Eubacteriales bacterium | reverse complement strand
GCCTGAGCGCCAAGGAACTGTCCGACAATGGCGGCATCTACCATATTATAAGTCTGCTGCAAAAGATTTCCCAACAGCAAAGGGAAAGCGAACTGGAGCATCAGCCATATCGGGCTTCCCTTTGTCATATCTTTTGTCATTACATTGTCACTCCTTTGTAGCTGTTCCGTAAGGGCAGCCCATCGTCCGCGCGGCCCTTACGGAAAATAATTTTGGCTTCTAAAAAGCCGGGCCGCATAAATTTTATGCTGCCCGGCTTATTCCGATCATTTGGTCGGTTTTTATCAGCCTTCGATCGCTCTTCTTAAAGCTTCCTGATGTCTGCGCACCTGCTCAACACTGTCTACATCAAAAGCATCGTTGATCAGACGGTTTCCTTCATACTCTGTACTTACAAAGCCATGGTAGCCGGCTTTCTTGTAAGCCTCGATCACTTCTGGGATCGGGATCGAAGTCTCTGTGTAATCCTCATGGGTATTGTAGCATTTTGCATGTGTATGATAAATATACTGGATATTATCAATAATATCCTGAGGATCATTCCAGGTGTATGTAAAGGAATCGCCGGCATAAGCCTTATCAGCCTCGTTGCCGTTCATCTTTTCGATCTTCTCCATCATATCAAAGAAGCCGTTGGCCTTCATAAATTCCATGTTTGCCTTACCGAGATTTAAGTCATATTTAATCTTTACAAAGCCTCTCTCGCAGCGCTTTGCGAATTCATCATCCACAAGCTTGATGCATTCCTCATGAGCACCCTTGCGACGGGCCTGGTCTCTGGCCACATCAGGGATTCTCTTTGCAAAAATACCCCAGTCCGGCATAAAACCAAAATATTTTGTGCCTGTCTTTAAAATCATATTCATATAGCCGTCAGCCCATCCGGAGTTTAAGGAGAACGGAGAATGAACCTCGATACAAATCTTAACGTTGTTCGCCTCGGCACAGCCTAAGCTTCCTTCGATTACATCCATTGGTGTAGATACAAGTGTACGCAGTGTCTTGAAGCCAAGCTCACCGGCAATCTTAATATCGCGCTCCATCATTTTGATCTGCTCTTTTAAAGTCAGCGTACGGTTATCATAAATATGGTTTTCCAGAAATGCATCATAGCATGTCGGCTCTGTGCCATACTTATCCATCCAGCCAAACCACTGATCCTTAAATTCCGGTGTGATCACCGGGAAATCATCGACCATCTGCTCAGCTAAAAGCTCAATACCTGTCGCGCCGGTTTTGGACACCTCGCGGATACAATCTTCCAGATTCATTTTCCCGAGATAATATTCTTCCTGATAGCTGTATAATGATACACTGCGTCCAATCTTATAATCCATTGTGAAATCCTCCTTTACCCTTATTCAATGACAAAATCATATTCGCCGGAGTTTACAAGGATGTGCGGCATATATGATGGTGCGATCGTCTGTGTACATTTAATGTGGTGAGGGCCCTTGGATAAGCCGCCGTCCTTTAAGACAGTCACCGTCGCCCACTGACCAAACTTCCAGCGATAGTCAATAACTGTGCGCATCTCTTCAAGCGTAAAGGTCTCGCCCTCCAGAGTAAAGCGGATGTCCTCGCGGTTAAAGCCTTCACCGTCAACCCACACCTCGATATTGCGGATGATCGATAAAGTTACGCCACGATAATATTGAATCTTAAAGTCAAACTGAAAGCCCACAGTTTTTCCGTCAACTACGGTGTTTTTGAATCCTTCCGGATTAAACATATGTCTTGCAAACATGATTCTTTCTCCTTCCAATCCGTGTAGTCTGCACTCCCGGGTCTGCGGCGGCAAATCGGCGTCCGGACACCCGGCCCGACTGTAACCAATAGACAAAATACGGGGAATCGCTGTTTATTATTTTATCACAATCGCACTAGAGTTAATAGCCCTTTTCTTGATTTATTGTTGTTTTTTCTAAAATAGTTACTTTATTTCAAATCCAGAAACGCTTTTGGGAAGTACCGGAAGCTGAACAAAGGAGAGCCGGCTGCCTCCGGTATAAATCGTATTGACAGCACCCTTTCGGTAGCTTTCTTCATGATAATCGACCCAGCGGCTTCCAGCCGGATCAATGTCCAGGCGCAGCTTCCAGCCCTTTTTGATCACGCCGGTTGTCGGGAAGGAACCGACCTCACAATAAACAACTTCTCCGGGAACGAGCGGCGCCCATGCTTCTTTTGTATGCTTATACACCGGCAGGTCCTCCCGCGAACGGGTTTCATCCAGCGCGCGGTGGGACACCTTCATGGCGCCAAAGCCCAGCGGCAGTCCCCGTTCCATACTCGTAGGCGCCGGATAGATCACCTCATGGTCATTTTCATCAAGGACGCGCACCTTCATATGAATCTCCATATCCTCCGTGGTCGAGGAAACATAAAGCCCGGCCTTGATGTAACCGGCAAGCTCAATATCCTCCTCCACAGGCGCGCTGATAAAGGTAGCGCCCTCCACACGTCCGGCCAGCTTATGATAAACATCGGCATTATAGCGCACCGCATCCTCCGTCTCAGGCGCTGTGCCGGTCAGGCGGCTGCCGTCCAGGTAAAGCTTCCGGTACACGGTCCCAGGTACCGGCCAGTCCGCCTCATGCCGCCAGTAGTAGGCGCCATTTCCGGTGCGCATCTGAATATCGACCGCCGGCTCAGACATAATGCCATTTTCCTCGCCCTTAAGCCATTTATCAAAAAAGGCACGGAATTTGTCCAGATATTCCGGGCGGTACATCCAGAAATGAATACCGCAGCCATTGATGACCATAAGCTTTTTATTTTCAGAACTGCAATTAATAAATGCTTCCGAGCTTCCTTTGGCGTGCAGGCTGGCATCCGGCTCCACACATGGGAATATGGGCAGGTCGATGGCTTTAATATCGCAGCTTGACATATATTCGCCTTCCGGGCCGTAGGTTTCCTCGTTCCAGAAAGGCTCATCCAGCGCTTTTTTCATAAAATTATATGGCTGTGGCTCCCGGCACGGGTCCATATTATCCGCACGGTTAAAAAGGCCGCCGCCGCTGTATACATAATCGCGGTAGGAATCATAGTCGCCCATGATTGGGATCATCGCCTTTAAACCGGCAGGCTTTCTCTGGGCGGCCAGATATTGCGTCATTGCATAGTAGGACGCGCCGAAAAGTCCCACATTACCGGAGGACCATGGCTGAACGGCCGCCCACCGGATCGCATCACAGTAATCTTTGGCATTGGCCGCGCCAAACTGACGGAACAGATCGACATTCGTATTTTTTCCGGTGCCCCGCTCCTCAATATTGATGACAACATAGCCGTAGGGCACCCAGTCATAGGCACACGGCTGTTCAAAAGCCTCGGACACGGGGACAAGGCAGGGCGGCGGGCCCATGGGCGGTTCCACATGCTCGTCGGGGTCCGGATTTGGCACCGGCAGCGCTGACGCAAAGCACGGGCCCATGCGCTCAAAGAAAATGCCCTGGAGCATATGCTTTGTCTCTGTATTGGCATAATCGTCATAAAACCGGTCCTCCGCTTCCTGACGCGCAGCTTCCGCCTCATCATTGTCCACAAAGCCATTGATAAATTCCTTGCCAAAGACGCCCATGCACATAACGACCGGATATTTTCCTTCGGTCAGCGGCCGGTAAATATCTGCAAGAACGTAGCCGCCGTCTGACACCGGTATTTTAACATCCCGCTCTTTGCGGATGCCCGCCCCGCAGCGGCGCACGATATTTTTCGCCGCGGCGGCCGGTGGCAGCGCTTTGCCAAGCTCTTTAAAAATGGCGGTAATCACCGGGTCTTTTTCAAAGCTTTCCGTCTCCTGGACAAAATTAATGTCATAGCGGAAGCGGTCAACCACGGCACGCTCACGGCTGCCGATCTGTCCGAGTCCAATGAGAAAGCGGGCGGTATTGACCACCTGATAATGGCTGACCGTCCGGTGCCGGCCCTCGCTTTCCGCGACAAAATCAAGCGGCGTCATATACGCCTTTGCTGCCGCGGAGCCAAGCACAAAATCACCGATCGTAAACAGGATGCTCTCGCCATCCCTGTATTCATACATGCCCTGTGCATCCAGTGCTCCTTCCATTGTCTGTGTCCGATAATCCACACCAGTCACACAGCCGTCTAAAAAAATTCCCTTCATCATCCATACCTCCTGAACTATCATTCTTTCCGAAAGTCATCGCCTGCGAAATCCACATTTTCCCGAATCCGCATTTTCCGAAAGCAACCGCTTCCCAAACCGATGCCTTCCGGAGCCTTCAGCTTACGCAAACGGCGCCAGAGCGGTTTCATGCGCCTGCTTTGATGCGGTCCGACTGCCGGAATATTTGCAGCTTACGCAAACGGCACCAGAGCGGTTTAATGCGCCCCTTCCAGGCGCAGCACAGCCTCCCGGTCAAACACAACCGAGGATACATGATCGACCTCGATCTGATAGAGGGCGTTGGCCGCAATATGCTCTGCCGCCTGCTCGAGATCGCGGATGCCTGTCGTATCCTTGCAGTGCTCCACGATCACATCCAGCGCATCGTCCGTCACCCGGCACTCCTCCGGGCTCATGCTCATACGCCGCAGTACCTTTGGCAGTGCAAAACGGGAGAAGATGATCTTCTTTTCCTCAGATGTGTAATCCGGAATATCGATCACCGCAAAGCGCGACATCAGCGGCGCACTGATTTTGCTCTTATCATTGGCCGTAGCAATGGGATAAACGCCCACCGTCGGGACCGTACATTCAATATAATTATCGGTAAAGCCAAGATTATCCAGAAGCGTCAGCAAAACATCCGCGGGATTCCCGCTGCCCTTTCCCGACGCCGCCTTGTCCAGCTCATTGATAATAAATACAAGATTCGATTCGCCTGCAGCGGCAAAGGCTTCCAGAATAATACCCGGCTTGGCGTTGGCATAAATCCGGGAGCTTCCGGTGAGCTGCTCCGGGTCATTGATGGAGCTCATATCCAGCGTTGTCCACGGCAGCTTTAAAATCCGCGCCACCGCATAGGCGATCTGTGATTTTCCTGTACCGGCCGGCCCTACAAGAAGAATACCGTATGCCGGAAGCGTATGGGTACGGTTGATCTGGATAATTGTTTCGATAATGCGCTGCTTGACCGTCTCCATACCGTAAAGCTCCTCATCCAGTATCCGACGTGCTTCCGCCGGATCGATCGCCTCAAAATAATTGCTCTTCCACTGGATATTCATCATGATGGACAGGGCGCGCTGCGCATGGCGCCGCTCCTCCGGGGAAACCTCATGGGAACGGGCAACCGAAAGATTTCTCCGCGCCCAGAGACGGATATTGTCCGGAAGCGTCCGTCCGGCACAGGTCATAAAATCGGTAATACTTTGCAGGCTTGTCAGCTTCATGCTGTCGCCGTCCTCGATGGCATCCTCATCCTCGATCTCCTGAGCCGGAGCCGGGCTTGCCAGAAGCCGCCCGATCATAAACTGCAAAAATCCGTCCTCCGCCGAAAGCTTCGCCGCGCCGCCAAAGGGAATCTCACGGATACGGTACACCGCATAGCCATCCTCCCGATTCTGCCCGGAAAGGCGCACATGAATATGATTTTCCCCAAGCCACTTAATCAGGCTGACAAAACGGGCATCCAGCCGGAGAATGTCGGCGCTGCCAGGCTGGTCCGAATCTTCAAATTCAAAGGCCGTTCCCTTGACCGGATTTAAAAACAAACCGCTGGAATGATGCTTCCAGCGTGTACGGCTATTGTCCAGAAGTAAAATCGGCGCCTGCACGCTTGTCTGGGGTTCATTGGAACGAAAAACGGTGTATGTACACGCCGCTGCATTTTTATCCTGAGGGCTGTTGCTGAAATCAAAAACTGGCATAAAACACGCTCCTTTATTTACGCCGCAGACCGTGCGGCGGCTTTTCTGAATCGTTACTATATTTCCTTATTTATTATAACGGGTAACCCGCCGGCAGACAATGATTTTTATATGAAGCAAAGCTTTTTTATTGCATAGGAACGCTGTTTCCTGTGCAATAAAAAAGCTGTCATGGAATATCCCCTGCGTTTCCATGACAGCTTTATTTTGTTCTGTTTTATTTTACCAGCTCCAGCACGCCCCGAATATCCCGGATGACATAGTCTGCACCGGCATCCTTATAGACCTTTTCGGCTTTTGCGTCCATGGCAGCCCGCTCATCCGCCGAAAGACCTTCGTATTCTTCTTTGGTCAGACCCATCACAGAGCTTCCCTCAAGAATACCAACCGAGATCAGGCCGGCATTTTTGCCTTCCTTAATATCCGCTACCGTATCGCCGACCTTCATCACCCGTGAAACATCCATCAGCCCCAGTGCTTCCATGTTCTTAAAAATCATATACGGATACGGGCGTCCCTTATGTCCAACCGCATCCGGACTGAACCAGCAGTCCGCGGCGTAACCGAGCTTTTTCGCCGCGGGGACAACGATATTCATCATTTCGTCGGTGTAGCCGGTCGTGGAACCGATCTTTAAGCCCACCGCCCTCAGCTCATTGACTGTCTCGACAACATAAGGCTTGGGGTCCGAGTAGTTTGCGACGATTTTTAAAATACCGCTCTCACTGAGCTCGTAGATGCGCTGTACATCCTCCTCTGTCCAGTCTCTTGAATGAATCCGCTTCCATTCGGAAGAAATACGTTCCATGGACAGCATCGTGCGTACATGGTCGATCTTTAACATCCCCATAGGCTTACGCACTTCCTCCAGCGTCGGTGTGATCCCCCACTGTTCAAAGGCATCAAGAAATGCCTTTACCGGCGCAAAGCATCCATAATCCACGGTTGTTCCTGCCCAGTCAAAAATAATCCCGTCAAATTTCATAATGCTCCCCCTTTCAGTCTGCGCAAAGACAGCCTTCGTCCTCTGTATGCTTTTTTGCACTGTCCGCATCCTGTCCGTCAAGGAAATCTTTCATCAGGCCGCAGACCTTAAGAATATCTTCTTTATAGATTTCACCGATATTGCCAATACGGAAGGTGTCGGCATCGGTTACCTTTCCCGGATAGATCGCATAGCCGCGGTCCTTAATGTACTGATACATTTCCTGGAAGGAGAAGTTATGATGCTCCGGATAATAAAAGGTCGTGATGATCGGCCCCTGATGCTCTGTGATATACGGGCGGATGCCCATCTTGGCCATTTTTTCGATAAGCAGGCGGTTATTTTCCTCATACCGTTTTGCCCGGGCCGGGATTCCGCCCTCTGCCTCCAGCTCGCGGATAGCCTGTGCAAATGCCAAAACAACATGTGTCGGGGAAGTAAAACGCCATTTGCCGTCCTTGTTCATCGTTTTCCACTGATCGTACAGGTCTAAAGACAGGCTTCTGGCCTTCCCGGCACTCTCAGTCAGTTTGTCTGTGCGGCAGATAATAAATGAAAATCCCGGAACACCCTGAATACATTTATTGGCGCTGCTGATAATAAAGTCGATGCCGAGCTCGCCCACGGGAATGTCCACGCCGCCAAAGCTGGACATGGCATCCACGATCAGCGTTTTTCCCGCTGCCTTTACAACCTTAGCCACCGCTGCGATGTCATTTAAAATACCGGAGGTTGTTTCGCTGTGAACGAGGGATACATGTGTAATTTCCGGATGCTCGTCAAGAAGCTGTTCGATCTTTTCAGCGGAAAAAATCTTATTATAGTCCTCGTGATAGGTCAGGTAATGAATACCCGCATGACCGGCAATATCTTCCATACGCTCGCCGTAAGCGCCGTTGGCCGCGATCAGCAGCGTGTCCTCACCGCCTACAACACTTGTGATCACTGACTCCACGCCAAAGGTACCGCTGCCCTGCATTAAAACAACTGTATATTCCGGCGCGCTCACATGGGCAAGCTCAAGAAGCTTTTCGCGAATCCAAAGCGTGATTTTTTTGTAATCATCATCCCATGTGCAATGGTCAAACAGCATTTCTTTTTTTACCGTATCCGTTGTCGTCAGCGGCCCCGGTGTCAATAATTTATAATCTGGCATGTTCATTCTCCTTTAAATGTTCCGTTTTATTTGCAGCTTTCCGATAATTCCTGATGCTTTTCAAGCAGCTCCAGTGTCAAAGGCTCAGAGAAGGTTTTTGGATTGGCGGAGCTGTTGGAGGAATCCGTTGTTTCTCCTTCATAAATCGCATTCGGATAATATTTTTGCAGCTCGCTGCGGCCCTTGGTAATAATACATTCCGCCATTTCCTGAGCTAACGGATTGGTCTTGTCGCCCTTATCTACCACTGCAATAGATTCGGTCAGAGAAAAGTTACCTTCCGCAGGGTCGACAAAGTCTACCGGAAGTCCCTCGGCCTTATCGGCAACTGCCTGCTGGCGGAGACCAAAGCCTGCGGCAACCTCCCCGGCGCGCACCTTCTTTAACGGCGCGGAGCCTGAGGATTCAATATGAGGCCCGGCGTTTTCATAAATGCCTGTCAGCACTTCCTTTGCCCCATCATCGCCATACTCGCTTACAAGCGCCTGAATCAGCAGCCATGCGGTTGATGAGCTCTTAATATCTGTCACTGAAACGAGGTCCTTGTACTCAGGGTTTGTAAGGTCCTTAAGACTTGTGGGCATGGGAATATTATTTTCCGCCATAACCTCTGTGTTGACGATGATCGTTCCCTCCTGGGAGGTAATCGGCGCACAGTAATCCTTCTGATCCGCGCTGTTTAACAGTGTATAGTCAAACTCAAGAGGCTGGAACATGCTCTGCTGTTCCTGGGCGCTGTCAATATAAAAGGTACTTAATGTCAGCAGATCGGCTTCAATGTTTGTCCCCTCTGCGATCACCTTGCCGCCAAGCTCCGATGTGCCAAAGGTCTGGAAAATATACTGACCTTCATAGCCGTTTTCATCCAGTGTCTTTTTCATCGCTTCCACTGCTTCATCATCGGCATTGGAATAAATCACGACCTGCTTGCCGGAAGCGGAAGCGCTGCCGCCGCCCTGGCAGGCTGTCAGTCCAAGAGTTCCTGTCATTACTGCGGCAAGCATCATGGCCGCTGCTGCTTTTTTTGATTTCATCGGTTTTATTCTCCCTTTTTTCGATTTTCTTTCTTTTACTTTAATGGCATATCCAAGCAGACCCTTCACAATCAGATTGGTTGCCAGAATGAACAGTGACAGCACAAATACTTCATTAAACTTTGTATAGTACTGAAGCTCTTTGATTTTTGTTGTGATGACCATCGTTCTGGCGCCGGCGATAAAGATTACCGCGCTGACGGTCACCATGGCATTGACAAAGTAGTAGCTGAATACCTCAAGAATGGTTGAGGTCATATTAGGCGTCACAATACGAACGATCGTTTTAATCCATGTATCGCCCATAAGGGACGCTGTATTTTCCCAGGAGCTGTTGAGCTTTGACAGGGAATTTTTCATCATCAGGTACGGCGTTGAGAAAAAATGCACCACATTACACAGAATGATCAGCCAAAACGTATTTTGCAGCGCGGTTCCGGAAAAGATAAACATAAACGCGATACCGATAACCATTCCGGGAATGGTATTGGTCACAAGAGCTATACCGTCGATGACGCCTTTAAGCTTGCCGTTCATCCTGCTCCGTGCAGTTACCAGTGCTGCGCCATAAGTCACCAAAAGTCCGAGAACCGCCGTACATACCGCTACAAAAATCGAATTTTTATAGACGCCAAACAAGCTGCTGTCATTGAGTACATCCCGTATATGCTCCAGCGTAAAGCCTGTCTGATACGGCCATTCCTGCACAAGCGGCACTACAAAGATCACCGCAAAAATCGCCAGCACCGAAAGGATAATCAGTGCCGAACCAACCGCGCAGATGCCATCCCGAAGATGATTTTTCTTCAGTTCGATCTCTGAAATCCTGTTGTAGCGCACATTGTAGCGCTCCAGATATTTCAGCAGGGCAATGCTGATTACCGACGGGATCATCATCATCATAGCCACGACGGCGCCCCGGTTAAAATTGGGAATGCTGCCAAGCATTTCGTTATAAAGTACGGTCGCCACAACATCATATTCGCCGCCCACAGAGGCCGGAATGCCGTAATCCGTAAAGCACAGGAAAAAACACTGTACAAAGGAAGCCGCCAATGTTCCCAGAAGCGGGCGGATGATCGTCTGCCAGAAGGTTCTTCCGGCATGATCGCCCATAACTCTCGATACGACCATAAACTTTTTATCAATAAAGGTCATCGTATTGAGCACGAGCATGAACGCGATGGGCAGTGTATAAATAACATAGCCAAACAAAAGCCCGTTAAATCCGTAAATATCAAAAAGCTGCGTTCCAAACAGCCGGGTCAAAAGCCCCTGTTTTCCAAAGGAATAGATAATCGCAAAGCCGTAGGTGATCGTCGGTAAAAGCATCGGAAGCACAGCCAGCATACGGATCAATGTCTTGTACTTTTTATTAAGATTTGTATACTGTATGCTATATGCAAGAAAAAATGCGAGCACGGTAGCAATCAGCGCACTGCATACGGAGACAACAATACTGTTGCCAAGGGCTGTCATGAAGCCTTTTCCGGTGAGCACGTCCACATAATTCGTCACGCCGGCTCCGCTGTCTACCAAAAAAGACTCGGCAAGGAGACGTATCAGCGGTATTGCGAGAAAAGCCGCAAATATCAGAAGGACAATGACATAAATCAGTTTTATTTCTTTTTCTTTTTTAAACATTGTCTTACCCCGCCTGTACGTTTCCCATGAGCTGACCGCCAAACAGTGCGAAAATATTATTTTTCTTAATTTCAAGCTGGTTTAAAATAAACTCCTTAACAAAGCTGTTGGCCGGCGTCTTAATGATCTCATCCGGCGCCCCGTACTGAGAAATGGTGCCGTTGTTGACAATCAGAACTTTATCTGAAAGCGTCAGCGCTTCCTCCGGGTCATGGGTTACAATGATCGTCGTTAAATGGTAATCTCTGGCAATCTCCTTAATCTTTTCTTTAATAGATTCTTTGATCACACCGTCCAGGGCGCTTAAAGGCTCATCCAGCAAAAGAATCTTTGGCTTCATTACCATTGTTCTGGCCAGCGCCACCCTCTGCTTCTGTCCGCCGGAAAGCTGATCGATCTTCTTGCTTAAGTGCGGCTCCAGGCCAAGAAGCTGGATCAGATCATTGACATCCTTTGCTGTGGCAATCCCCGGATTATTTCTCA
>CASFBR010000119.1 GCA_949292795.1 uncultured Eubacteriales bacterium | reverse complement strand
CAGGAGAGTATTGTGGACTACACCAAGGAAAACATCCGGGGCGAATATGCGTCGCTGGATAACTTTATCCGGCAGTGGTCGGCACAGGAGAAGAAGGAGCAGATCCGCGATTTGCTCCACGAGCGGGGCATCGACCTGGAGCTGCTGAAGACGGAGCAGAACATGTCGGACGTGGATGACTTCGACTTCATCTGCCATGTGGCCTTTGACAAAAAGCCCCTCACCCGCAAAGAGCGGGCCAACAACGTAAAAAAGCGGGACTTCTTCAGTAAGTACAGCGGCGCGGCCCGCGAGGTGCTGGAGGCCTTGCTGGACAAGTACATGAACACCGGCATCTATGAGATTGAAAAAACCGAAATTTTGAAGCTGGACCCCTTCATCCGGCTTGGCAAGCCCGCAAAGATTGCCTCGTATTTCGGCGGCAAACAGGGTTACCTGAAAGCAGTGGAGGAACTGGAACAGGCGATTTATACGGACGAGGTAGTGTAAATGGGAAAGATGACTTCATGGCATGTGGGCGTGGCCGCAGAAGCGTTTGTTGCCGCGCAGTTCGCAAGAATGCGATATGATGTGTCGGTTCAATACGGGGCCAATCAGCCGGAATACGATCTGATCGCCGTTTCGGGGGATAAAATGCTGAAAATCTCGGTAAAGGGCAGCCAGGACGGCGGCTGGGGTCTGACCCAGAGCTACAAAAAGGGCTGCGATTACCATGAGGCTATTCAAAAATGGCTGGACGGTCACCACAAAAAGACGATCTTCTGCCTGGTACAGTTTCAGGGAACCTCGGATGCAGAATTGCCGCGCATGTATCTGGCTTCGCCCACCGAGATTGCTCAGGTGCTGAACGCTTCTGCCGGTGGCCGGGGCGAGACCATTCTGTATGAGTACCACAAATGGGGACCGCGCGCCGCGGGCAGCGGCACTATCGACCGTATCCCGGAGGAATGGCGGTTCACTGAGGAACGGGCACAGTTTATGTTTGAATATTACGGACAGTAAGAAGAGAAAGGTATTTTCATGAGCAATTTAACAGGATTTGTAAAACGGCTGCGCGATATCATGCGCAACGATGCGGGCATTAACGGTGACGCACAGCGTATTGAGCAGATTGCGTGGATGCTGTTTTTAAAGGTGTACGACGCAAAAGAACAGGACTGGGAATTTGAGGACGAGGAATATCAATCCATCATCCCTGAGAAATGCCGCTGGCGGAATTGGGCTCATGATGATAAATCCGGCGCCGCCCTCACCGGTGAGAAGCTGCTGAATTTCGTCAATAATACGCTGTTCCCAGTGTTGAAAGGCAATGATACAAAGGACGCTGACGGCAAAACCCTGATTCCCGGAATTAAGGTTGATTCCACTACCCCTATCAGCAAAGCCATTGTGCAGACTACCTTTGCCGATGCCAATCAGTACATGAAGGATGGCGTGCTGCTGCGGCAGGTGCTCAACGTCATAGATGAACTGGATCTCAGTGACTATGAGGAAAGCCATGCCTTCGGTGAAATTTATGAGACTATTCTAAAAGAGCTTCAGAGTGCCGGTTCTGCGGGTGAGTTCTATACACCCCGTGCTGTCACCGACTTTATGGCCCAAGTTGTCAAACCCCAGATTGGCGAGACCATGGCCGACTTTGCCTGCGGCACCGGTGGCTTTATCATCAGCTGGCTCAATCAGCTTCAAAAGCGCATCAAGAGCACCGCAGATGCGGATAAGTACAGCAACTCCATCTATGGTATCGAAAAAAAGCAGTTTCCCTATATGCTGTGCATAACCAATCTGCTGTTGCACGGGCTGGATGTCCCCCGCGTTTACCACGACAATTCCCTGACGCGGGATGTGCTGGACTATACCGAGGACGACCAGTTCGATGTGGTGCTGATGAATCCTCCCTACGGCGGCAGCGAAAAGGCTGATGTGAAAAATCACTTCCCGGATGACCTTGCCAGCAGTGAGACCGCCGACCTATTCATGTCGGTCATCATGTATCGACTGAAGCGCAATGGTCGGGCAGCAGTGATCCTGCCCGATGGCTTCCTGTTCGGCACCGACAACGCCAAAGTTAATATCAAGAAAAAGCTGCTGCGGGAGTTTAATCTGCACACCATCATCCGGCTGCCGGGCAGTGTGTTCTCGCCCTATACCTCCATCACCACCAACATTCTGTTCTTTGACAACACCCACCCTACCGAAGAGACCTGGTTTTACCGGCTGGACATGCCGGAGGGGTACAAGCATTTTTCCAAGACAAAGCCCATGAAGCTGGAGCACTTCAAGCCGGTGCTGGACTGGTGGAACGACCGGCAGGAGATCACCGAGGACGGCTTCGACAAGGCGAAGAAGTTCACAGTGCAGCAGCTCACCGAGGAGCTGAGTTACAATCTGGACCAATGCGGCTACCCCCATGAGGAGGAAGAGATTCTAGCCCCGATGGACCTGATTCACCGGTACGAGGAGCAGCGGGCATCGCTCAACGCGGAAATCGACCGGGTGCTAGCTGATATTACAGGGATTCTATCAAAATAATAGGAGCTGAAAATAAAATGACAAATCAGGGTATGCTTGTATGTAGTTTTAATATGAAAAAACGCTTCTCCAGAGGAGAAGAAAACACATATTCACTGAACCATTCGTATCAAACGGATAACGAAGAAAATCCCATTGCTTTTGAGAATGCTATGGAAATGTTCCGAAAATTTTGTCTGGCTAATGTTACATTGTCTGATGATGAAAGAAAAAAGAAAGTTTTTGCTATAAAAGAAGGTACTATTCGTGAGGCTCAAGAAGCCACCTTTACAGCAATGTCATTTGTTGTTAAATCTGGAAGTTATGGAATTGAGGGAGATATAACAGATAAGGTAACACAAGAGGTTAAGTACCATCGTAATGAAGAAGAACCCGATGTAAAAGAGTTTTTTTGCGTTGTATATATTCCTCTTGATGTAGGAGGATTAGAGATCAAAAAAGGAATCTTGGTATTCCAAAGTATCGGCAACTATGGTGTGAAAACTATAACGACAGACAGGATGCGTGCCTTTTTTGCAGGTATTGACTTGACTTTTGAAACTCGTGGTGTATCTGTTTCTACTTTCATTGAAAAATTGATTCAGCAAGGAAGCATGTATAAACTAACTTTGATCCGGAATAGTCTTTCCAGAAATGGTGCCGATAATATGCTTATCACTACAGGTCGTGAAGAGCAGGTTTACATTCATCCTACACTTCTTCCAGAGTGGCAATTGAAAATGCTTACAATGTTTCGAAAAGCAGATGAAACGGGGTTAATTGAAATTCCAGAAAGTGATGACTACGACGATATTTCAATCCAGTTTAAGCTGGGTGATAAAAAACGTACTGTGCGCTTACGAAATTTGGAAAAGTTGAGTATTGTAGAGGATATTCCGAGCGAAATAATTCAGACACGAAATCCTGATATGGTTATTAGCTACATGCTTTCTACTGCTGATGCGTATAAGGAGCACATGGTTTGGGGTAATAGGAGTGATATATAGCTATGTGTGGAATTAAGTTCGGTGGGCTTCTATTAGTTTTTATATCGCTGGCAGTTATGATCTTCTCCCTTTTGCGTAAAGAAGAACCGTTTTTTAACTTGCGCGATATAATCAAAGCACACAAGCAGTTAATTCGAGGTTCCGAAATTTTATTCTGTATACTACCGATGTGCTTTGCTGTGGGGTTATCATTACTGTATACAGCAGGAGCTCAGTTCTATACGGAAATCAGTGTGATTTTAGGAATTTTTCTCTCAATGCTGCTGGCTTCACTCAGCATTTTAAGCAATTATGATTTTTCGACAGTTAAGGATGCTAGTCAACGAGAAAAAGGGAAAAAAGTAGTTAGGCAAACAATCAATGCGATTATGTTTGACTCTTTATTATGCGTATTCCTTCTGCTTTACGGGTTGACCATAATCGTTTTAAGTAGCGGAGATTTTTCTTGGATACCGATAAGCATGAATATTATCAAAGCAATTGTATCTGCAATTGCATATTATCTTTTTTCTGTTATTTTGTTAAATCTTTTGCTGATTGTAAAGCAAATGAGCAAAATTATTGAGTTTAATATCGTTGTAAAGAGGGATTTATAGATGACCCCACAGGAACTAAAGAATAGCATTTTGCAGCTTGCCATTCAGGGCAAGCTAGTGGAGCAGCGCCCCGA